>CAINOM010000594.1 GCA_903851455.1 uncultured Bacteroidota bacterium
GCTGATCAACAACAAGGACGTATACAACAATCTTAACAGTTCGCTGCAGTCATTGAACAGCCTTATGACAGACATAAAGGCGCATCCCAGCCATTATATAAATGTGACCGTATTTGGCAGCGGAAAACAAAAGTAATTTTATTCAAGGTATGTCGCTCGCAAAGGCGCAAAGGCGCGGTTCCCTTATTTTGTTTCCAAGATCGCGAAGCGTGGGTAGCAGTTTATTGGGCAGTTTGCTTGTGTTTCTGATCATTATATCAGCAGGCACCGGCGCTATGGCGCAGCAGAAAGAGGATACCGCGAAGAAGATCACCATAAGGATACTCAATGCAAGAGTGATCACGTTCAACAAAACAGATTCGGGGGAGTATCATAAGTTCATAGACTCGGTGGCATTCCTGGAAGGGACGGATACCTTGTATTGCGACAGCGCCTACCAGAATAGCAGCACCAAGAATTTTGAAGCATTTGGTGATGTGCGGATTTCTCAGCAGGATGGCACACAGGGCACAAGTGATTATCTGCGCTACACATCGGACAAGAAGCTGGCATTCATGAGCGGTAATGTGACGCTGGTGGACGGTAAAAACAGGCTGAAGTGCGAGGAGCTGCTATACGACCTGGGCACAAAAACAGGAACATATTCGAAATGGGGCACACTGCACAGCGACAGCACGGATGTAACGAGCCAAACGGGAGTATACAACGTACACACCAAGGACGCACGGTTCAAGGGAGATGTGCTGATAACTGATCCTCGGTACCACATTGTGTCTGAGGACCTGGGTTATAATACGGAGACGAAGTTTGAAACCTTTTATTCCCGCTCTACCGTGACGAGCGACAGCGGCAGGACGATACTGGTAACGACCAGGGGTACTTATGACAGCAAGAATGTAATAGCACGATTTACCGGGCCATCATCCATATGGTACGACGGGCAGTACATAGAGGGTGACTCCATGCACTACAACAAGATCACCGGTTATGGATATGCGATAGGTAATGTGGTGTCGATAGATACTGCGCACCACTCTACATTGTATTGCGGGCATGCGGTCTACTTCCGGAAACAACGGATACTATGGGCCATGATAAAGCCCGTGATGGAGCAGGTAAATGGCAAGGATACGCTTTATATGAGAGCGGATACTTTTTACACGGCACCAATGGTGAAGGAAGTCGTAAGTCGTAAGCCAAAAGTCATAAGCCGGGTGGATTCAGTTAAAGAGATAGACTCCGCCCTCACAACCGCAATTCCAAACGCTAAATTCCAAAATTCAAAGACTGATTCTAATTCCAGAGTGGAAAAGTCAAAGGTGAATGTTGATACGGCTACTGCATACCGGGAGGGCAGGAGTTTAAAAGATTCTGTTTCCAAAGCGGGTGGCGTGGCTCAATCCAAATCTCCAACGTGGGTTGTTCCGGCATATAAGTACCGGATCCCGGATTTTATGACCGACTCAAGTAAAGCGAGTCCGGTGCGCGTGTCTACCGACAATAGCCGACGTGAACCAGCGCCTGATGCGAAGTCGGCGAAGAAGTCTAAAAAGGGAAAAATAAAGACACCTCAATTAAAAATGGCGGATACGTCGGCAGCTGATACTACTGCGCCTATGTATTTTGTCGGGTACAACCATGTGAAGATATTCTCCGATTCGATGCAAGGTAAGTGCGACAGCGTTTGTTACACCCGCAACGACTCAACAGTGCGAATGATAAACACACCTATACTCTGGGCGCACAACAGCCAGATAACGGGCGATACAATACTGCTGTACCTGGACAGTAACCAGCTACGCAAAATGTATGTGCCTAATAATGCTTTCCTGGTTTCACGATCGGGACCGGAGCAGGCGCATCTGTATGACCAGGTGCAGGGAAAAACACTCACAGGGCATTTTAATAAAAATGAGATCAAGGACATGGTCGTTTTCCCCAATGCGGAATGTATCTACTATGCTACCGATAAGGACAAAGCCTATATAGGCGTGGACGAAGCGACCAGCACGCGCATGCGCATCTATTTTGCCGACCAGAAAATTACGTTCATCAAGTTTACCCAGGATGCCAAGCATACCATTACGCCACTGGAAAAGGCAGATCTGCCAAATATGAAACTGGGCAGGTTCAAATGGCTGCTTGACCAGCGGCCGCAGAGCAAGGAAGAACTGTTCAGATAACTTTGGAATTGGGAATTTGTCTTTTGGAATTGGGATTGTTATTCTAGCGGAAGTTGTAGCAGATCACAAAATTTATGGGCAGGGAGACGGTTGTGTAAGATCCAAGGGCGTTGGTCTCTGAGCTGAGGTTAATATCAACGGGCGAAGGTGGCGGCACGTGTTCATCAAAGGGCGATGTTCTGCCGGTTTCTGTTACTGTTTTGTGTTTGAACCCAAGACCGGCAAAGGTTTCAAACAGGAGATGCTTGCCCGCGTGGAATTGAAAGCCCCATTTCAGATCAGCCCCGGCCATTTTCTTCCGTACATAATAGTTGTCAGTATAGCCGAGATTTGTAGTTTTACTGATGAACGAATCGTCGGTATAGTGGCGATAGCTGGTATAGAAAACATCACCCGCAAGGAAGAAGGCAACTTTTCTTCTTACATGAAAATAGCGCCTGTATTCGGCCTTAAGCCTGAATCCATTTACAAAAGAATAGTCGTGCGGTTTGGGTTTTGTAGTGCTGAAATCGGTACTGATGCCGCCGAGCAGCTGCACGCTGTTGTGTTTATCAAACCGGCGCTCCATCGCAAGTTGCAGGTTAGGTGCATTGGGGTCCAGTAAATTGAGCAAGGGAAGCTTAGCTGTCCAGAATTGGTAGGGCGCGGATGTCTTGCGGTAGAGCGTGTCTTGTGCATGTACGGTACCGGCAAACAGTGCAAGGCATAAAACGAAAGGGAGGTTTCTGTGACCCATAGGTAATAGTAAAAATACAGAAAACAAAAAAGCCACCAAATAAAATCTGGTGGCTCTTGAAGAATATAAACCAGGGATTAATTAGCCATCACTTTTCTCATTGCTGGTACTTCTTTGCGCTCACCTATCTGCTGGCGCCACATGGCATAGTAGAGGCCTTTTTCTTCGAGCAGGCTGGCGTGGCTGCCCGTTTCTATTACATTGCCTTTTTCGAGCACATAGATGCGGTCAGCGTGCATGATGGTAGAAAGGCGGTGTGCGATCATGATGGTGATGTGCTGGCGCTGGGACGTTATCGCGCGAATGGTTTGCGATATGTCTTCCTCGGTAAGTGAGTCGAGCGCAGAGGTTGCCTCATCAAATATCATGAGGCGAGGCTGGCGAAGCAAAGCGCGGGCTATAGATATGCGTTGGCGTTCGCCTCCGGAGAGTTTCAGACCACCCTCGCCGATCATCGCGTCCAGTCCTTTGTCGGCGCGGGCCAGCAGATTTTGGCAGGCTGCTTTCTGCAAGACAGCATCGATCTCTTCGGCGGTTGCAGATGGGTTAACAAACAAAAGATTTTCGCGGATGGTACCCGAGAATAATTGCGGGTCCTGGGTAACGAGGCCCATCTGGTGGCGGAGTTCTTCATAGTCTATATTGGCCTCGTCATGGCCGTTGTAATAGATATGACCTTGTATAGGATGGTAGAGTCCCACCAATAATTTCACCAGGGTGGTCTTACCACTGCCAGACGGGCCTACAAAGGCCACAGTCTCGCCCAGTTTTACATCAAAGGAAATATTTTCCAATGCGGGCCGCGTAGCGCTGTTATGTTTAAAGGTAACCTCACTGAATTTTACTTCGGCAATGCCATTAATAGCTTCCGGTTTTTCAGGTGTAAATTCCACCGGTTTCTTAAAGAGGTCCTGCATGTTATTGAGGCTTGCCTCCGCTTCACGGTAGGAAAGGATCACGTTGCCGATTTCCTGCATAGGGCCGAAAATAAAGAAGGAGTAAAAGGTAAGCGTAAGATACTGGCCCGCATTGATAGTCCCTTTAAAAACAAAAAACAACAGGCTCATCACGATGACTTGCTGGAGGAAATTGACAAAGGTGCCCTGTATAAATGAAATGGTACGGATACTGCGCACCTTCTTCAGTTCCAGTTTCAGTATTTTTATAGTGGTGGCATTGAGCCTGCGTATTTCCTGGCTTGTGAGCCCGAGGCTTTTTACCAGCTCTATATTGCGGAGCGACTCTGTTGTTGAACCCGCCAACTGATTTGTTTCCCTGACAATATTTTTCTGAACGGTTTTGATCCTTTTGCTCAGGGCGCTGGTAAGAATACCCAGCACGGCAGCTCCGCCGAGATAAACCAACGGCAGGTACGGATTAAGCCGGATTGTGAAAACGATAACGAAAACAATACCGACTATAGTGGGCAGTAATACGTTGAAAAAAGAGTTGATGAACTTTTCGCAATCGGCGCGAACTTTCTGCAATACCGAGAGCGTTTGGCCGCTGCTCTGGTCCTCAAAATCCTGGTAGGGGAGGCGGAGCGCATGACGCAGGCCATCAGTATATAAGCGCGCGCCGAATTTTTGAATAACAACGTTCACTACATAGTCCTGGAAGTTTTTAGCTATCCTCGAAACCATTGCGATACCCATGATCAGGCATATATAATACAAAGCAAGCCGGTAGTAGGCCGAAGGGGGGCGGGCTGCAGTTCCGGCAAGATCGAACGAGTGAGGGTGATTTACCAGGTTGTTGAGTATATTACCTGCCATCCATGGGTTAAGCAGGGAGAAACTCTGGTTGATGGCAGCTAATACAATAGCCAGGAAAATCATCAGCTTGTAACCACTGAGATATTGCATTAATAACTTCATAGCTGTAAAGATAAGCTGTATGTACACTTATCCGGCAATAGCGTTATTAGAAATGTTTATAGCCCCAAAACCCGATCCGACCAGGTCATCGCGGCGGGCCTCAAGTGCTTACCCGCGCCAGGAAAGATTTTTTTGTAACATTCCGCCAACAACTTTGTCTATTGCCAGTGTAAAGGTATCGGCTGATACTTCTTTTAC
>CAINOM010000595.1 GCA_903851455.1 uncultured Bacteroidota bacterium
TCCGATAGCCGATGGCGCATTGCAAACATTATCTCCGGAAATAGTTACGCACACTGGCCAGATAAAACATTATTTCGCAGAGAATGTACGTACTGCCCGCAGGTTTTTGCGTTCATTGCATGCCACGCTCGTTATTGACGATCTGCACTTTTCAGAGATAGATAAGCACACAGGCCCGGACATTCAATTATTCCGTAAATGGCTGAAGGAAGGACTCACGATGGGTATAATGAGTGAGGCTGGCTGTCCCGGCATTGCCGATCCCGGTGCAGAGCTTGTTGCCATCGCTCAGGCCATGGGTGCAAAAGTTGTTCCCCTTGTCGGGCCTAACTCGTTGTTGCTGGCACTGATGGCATCCGGTCTTAACGGCCAAAGCTTTTGCTTCACCGGCTATATACCGGTAAAAGACCCGCAGAGAATGAAGCGTATCAAAGAACTGGAGGCTACTTCTCAAAAGGAGAACCAGGCGCAACTTTTTATAGAAACCCCTTACCGCAACGATCATCTGCTGGCCGACCTGCTGAAGCACTGTAGTGGAAAAACGCGCTTATGCATTGCCCAAAACCTTACCGCCCCTGATGCCTTCGTTAAGACGAAAACCATCACGGAATGGAGTAAACATATACCAGTATTAGGTAAAACACCCGTGGTATTCATCATGCTGGGATAAGCATTGACTGAGACTTGCGTTTTTGGAGTTTGGGTTTTGGAGTTTGGTCACTGCACGTTTCGTCCCTTCCATTCATACTTGCCAAAGAAGCCAAGGAAACCAGCCACGACAATATAGGCTACATGCAACGGCTGCAGCAAAACCAAGTAGCCCGTTATCCACGCGCTATTGAAGAACCTTGCTACGCCGCGCAAAAAAAGATATTCCGCAATGATCTTCACCACGAGCATACCGATCGCAACCAACCAATAAAATGAGCTGAAAGATCCAGCAATTGCCAGCGCTAATAAGGTAACATTGAACAGATAAACCAGTATTAATACAGCTGTAAGCCGTGCATCATTGTATTTTCCCGACTTCGAGGCCCAGCGTACACGCTGCTGCAGGAAGCCTTTCCAGCTTGTTTGCGGTGCTGTAGTCACAATAGCCTCTGGCGATTTCAAATAAGAAATACGTCCCGGATAAGCCTTGTTTATTTTCATCATCAGCAGGTAGTCATCGCCCGATGCAAGGTGGGATATGTTGTCATAACCATTTACAGACTCAAATGCCGCTTTACTGAATGCAAGATTTGCCCCATTGCACATGTTGCCAAGGTTCAGCTTGTGCGCAGCGGCAGTAATTCCCTGCATGCTCATAAAGTCAATGAGCTGGAATATTTGCAGGGTGTTTCGTTTTGCAGAATAGGTCACTGGCGCCACGATCATGGCCGGTTTGTCGCGTTCAAAGATCGCCGCAAGATTTACCAGCCATTTATCCGCTGCTACGCAATCAGCGTCCGTGGTCACAATTAATTCTCCTTTACTGGCGGCAATGCCTGCGGCCAGCGCAGCTTTTTTATAAGAGTTGATTTGCTTTTCAGGGAGTATGTCGGCAAGCCTCAGGCAACGAACATTTTTGTTTGCATATCCTTCTACAATAGCCACTGTATCGTCCTCCGAGTGGTCGTCTACGACGATGATCTCAAAAAGTGATGCCGGATATTTTTGCGCCAATATAGAATCTATGCAGGCGCCTATATTGTGCGCTTCATTTCGGGCAGGTATGATAATGGATATAACTGTTTGCGGTAAGTATGTATCGGGCAGCCCAAACCCTTTCTGTCTTGCCCAGCCTATGTGGTAAGCGAGCATAAGCAGGCAATACCCCACGGTCAGGATGCCACAAACAACGATGGTGAGCGATGAGATCATAATAAAGACCGGGCTATCTGCTCCGCATTTTCGTGATCAAATATCCGGTGGCCGCGATCAAGCACGTGCAGTTGCACGGTATCAAGCCCGGCCATGAATTGTTCCCCGAGGCTGGGTGGCATTATCTTATCATTAGCGCCCATGAATAGCGTAATGTGGATGCTATACTTGCGGATAATGTTCTTCAACCTGGATGAGGAAGGTGTGAGGTCGCTCATTGCCGGCCATACATCTAATAAAAGACGGCGGGCTTCCGGTGTAGACAGGGAGTGCATCGCGAACTTGTGCCTGCTGGGATGAACAAGATGCCATTTTTTGAACCAGTCCATTACCTTGAAGTACGGTGCAGGCTTCTCCAGCATATTCCGGAACATTTTTTTGCCAAGGCTGGTTGTCGTAAAAAACGAATAGTACCAGTTCTTCACCAGTCCATCTGTAGCTAAAAGCGTTACACCATCTATGCACTCTGGCACTAGTTCGACTATAGTAAGACATACCCGCCCGCCAAGGCTGTAGCCTAGCAGCGATATTTTTTCAACCTGGTAATCTTTCTTGACTATCGCAACGAGCTGCAGCAGGTCTCTTTTCGAGAGCGGCGCATCACTCCACTTACTTTTGCCATGGTGTGGAAGGTCGAAGGAGAGAACTGTAAATTCTTCGCCCAGGTAAGTTGCGATTGGTGCAAAAGACTCAGCATCGTTGCCGTATCCATGAAAAGCCAGCAGTAAACGCCGGCCGCCGCCTGTTTTCAGATAGTGTAGTCGTTCATTGCCCAGCGATATATATCCTTCCCCCATGGTCATTCGCCAAAGTTCATTATTTCCGGAATAATAACGTTATCAA
>CAINOM010000596.1 GCA_903851455.1 uncultured Bacteroidota bacterium
AAAAATCCGGAAATTTGTAAAAGTCGCGTGTTCTTCTGACCTGCTCTTTTACTCGCAGACTTACGACCCACGACTTATGACTTACGACTAGTAAAAATGAAATTCAAAATACAAGCCCCATACGAACCAGCCGGTGATCAGCCAGAAGCTATAAGGCAGCTGGCGGAGGGCATTGAGCAGGGAGAGAGATACCAGGCATTGCTGGGTGTGACAGGATCGGGTAAAACATTTACGGTCGCTAATGTGATACAGAAAGTGCAGAAGCCCACGCTTGTGCTCACGCACAATAAAACCCTTGTGGCACAGCTCTATGGCGAATTCCGGCAGTTCTTCCCGGATAATGCCGTTGAGTACTTTGTGTCTTATTACGACTATTACCAGCCGGAGGCTTACATGCCGGTATCTAATACGTACATTGAAAAAGACCTCTCCATAAATGAAGAGCTGGAGAAGTTGCGCCTGCGTGCCACTTCCAGCCTGCTCAGCGGCCGCAGCGATATCATTGTGGTGGCGTCTGTGTCCTGCATATACGGTATCGGTAATCCTACTGAATACGCAAACAGCATCATTCGTTTTAAAAAGGGGGATAGCATTGGCAGAAACCACTTTCTGCATCAGCTGGTAAACTCATTGTACAACCGCAGCCAGGGCGACTTTACACGGGGCTCCTTTCGGGTGAACGGAGATACTGTGGACGTGAACCTGCCTTATGTAGACTATGGGTACCGCATTACTTTTTTTGGCGATGAGGTGGAGGAAGTGGAGAGCTTTGAACCGGAGACAGGCAAGCGTATCGCCGTAATGGAGAATGCCGCTATATTCCCGGCTAATCTCTACATAGCGCCGCGTGACCAGATGCAGCAGATCCTGTACGAGATACAGGATGAAATGAATGAACAGGTGGAATACTTCAAACGAATAGGCAAGCATATAGAAGCCCAGCGTATTAAGGAACGGGTAAGCTATGATGTGGAAATGATACAGGAGCTGGGTTATTGCAGTGGTATTGAGAACTACTCGCGTTTTCTCGACCGTCGCAAGCCCGGTGCGCGGCCGTTCTGCCTGCTCGATTATTTCCCCGACGATTTCCTATTAGTGATAGATGAAAGCCACGTGACCATACCGCAGATCAGCGGCATGTATGGCGGTGACAGGTCCAGGAAGATTACGCTTGTAGATTTTGGTTTCAGGCTGCCTTCGGCGCTGGACAACAGGCCGTTGAATTTTTATGAGTTCGAGGCCCTAGTGTCCCAGGTGTTGTTCATCAGTGCCACACCGGGCAAGTATGAGCTGGAGCATACGGGTGGGGTAGTGGTAGAGCAGATCGTGCGCCCAACGGGCCTGCTGGAGCCGCCGATAGAGGTGCGCCCCAGCATTAACCAGATAGATGACTTGCTGGATGAAATAGATAAGCGCGTGGAGAGTGGTGACCGTGTACTGGTAACAACGCTTACGAAGCGTATGGCCGAGGAACTGGACAAATACCTCAAGCGAATCAACATCAACTCGAAATACATTCACTCCGAAGTAGATACACTGGAGCGGGTAGAGATACTACGCGATCTTCGCCTGGGCAACATCAATGTGCTGGTTGGTGTGAACCTTTTAAGGGAAGGACTTGATCTGCCGGAGGTGTCACTCATGGCCATACTGGATGCAGACAAGGAAGGCTTTCTGAGAGACGAACGTTCACTGACACAGATGGCGGGCCGGGCCGCGCGTAACGTCAATGGACTGGTTATCTTTTACGCGGATAAGATCACAGACAGCATGCGCCGCACCATGGACGAGACCGATCGCCGCCGCGAGAAGCAAATCAAATACAACCTGGACCATGGTATCACGCCGATGACCATCAAGAAATCGATACAGGAGATAATGTTGCAGGGCTCGGTCCTGGACATAAAGGGCTATGACGAGAACAATAAATACGCAGTACCTGACCAGGTATTGCCTATGGCTGCCGAAGACGATGTGGCCTACCGCTCAGCCGCCCAGCTCGATAAGATCATAGCCCGCACCAAAAAAGAAATGGAAAAAGCCGCCAAAGACTTAGACTTCATGGAGGCCGCGCGGCTACGTGATGATTTGTTGCGTTTTCAGAAGGAGAGGGAGGGGTTGAAGTAAGTAAAACTATCTAG
>CAINOM010000597.1 GCA_903851455.1 uncultured Bacteroidota bacterium
AAAAGCAAAACAGAGCCAAGCCCGATAGAAATATATTGTTGAATCTTTGGATTAAACAGATCGCGGAAAGAATGCAGCACCAGCGCCAGCAATGCATAAACCGAAATACGCCCTGCATGATAAAGGGCCATTGCAACAAACTTGCGGACACCCGTGAAAAGTTGAAATGGCATGATCCATACGATAGGCCCACACATACCTGCGCAATGCAGGCTGCCAGTAAAACCCATTAATAAGGCCATTATAGCAAGAGATGTGTTCATCAAGAGTGGAGCGCTATTTCAGATTCCTGGTAATAATTCTTTCCATCTACCGTACAACTGATCTTGATGGTGTAGGTGGTGTTGCGAAGTAATTTGCGCGATATTGTAACGGTATTGTTGTCGGTATTGATCTTGAAATTTTTGTCCCATTCCGCATCTACCGGGGAGTAGAACCAGATATCTCCGGATAGTGCTTTGTTCCTGAACTCCTGTGGAAACTCAATAGTAACCGAACTTGCATCGGCATGAACGGAAACTGGTTTCGACAAGCTCGACTGGTTCTTGCCGGCATCCAACGTTTTCTGAAAGCCCAGTTCCGCTTCGTAATAGTTTTTGGTGACCAGGTCAAACTTCTGGTGACTACTTGCCAACACCAGGGTGACCATACCTATAACAAAGCCCACATACAAAATTGCGATCTTCCATCCCCATCCTATTTTCATAACTGTTAGTTTTTTAGATCATTCATTACCATTAAATGGCCCAAGGAACGAAGTTGCTATTGTTGCTATCTTCCTGCCATCCTCGTACACTCCTATTCTTATTGGCGTTTTTCTGCCTTTCACGTCTTCGTTGTTTAAGTAAACGAACATAGTCCCTGTCACTATTCCGTCCTTTGGTATTGTTAGTTTTGTTTCACCAACAAGTTTTATTGACCCTTTGAAATTCTCCGGCTGTAGCACTATTTGTTTGTCCTTAAAGGTTTTGTTCAACAACTTGTAGTTATACAAGTTGCTCATCTGGTGATTGGGCTGTTCCTGGTAAAGCTGACCGGGCGTCCTTAGTAGGGTGACACCTACATCTGTGCGGCTGACCAGCAGCCAAACCAATACGCCCAGCAGCAGGCACATTACAACGCTGTATGCCTTCATCCTCCATGTAAACCGCCATGGCCTTTTCTTTGCAATGTTGTTTTCCGATGCGTACCTGATCAAACCATTTGGCAGGCCTACAGCATCCATCATTTTGTTACATGCGTCAATGCACGCAGCACAATTGATACACTCGAGTTGAGTACCATTCCGGATGTCTATACCAGTTGGGCATACCTTGACGCATTGTGCACAATCTATACAATCGCCTATGGTGCGTTCTTCATTTTTATGAAACTTGCCCCGGTCTTCGCCGCGCTTGTAGTCGTAAGCAACGATCACGGAATCTTTATCCAGCAGCACACCCTGCATGCGGCCATAGGGACAAATAACTGTACATATCTGCTCTCTCATCCACAAATAGACAAAGAAGAACACTGTGGTAAATACCGCCAATGATATTAGGCTTCCCAGGTGCATGCCCAGCGGTTCCCTGATCATTTTGTCCAGCTCATCGATACCGATCAGGTATGCAAGAAATGTGTTTGCTATTATGAAGCTCAGCAACCAGAAGGCGATCCACTTTAGTATTTTCCTGGTGATCTTGTCGGTATTCCAGGGGTGCTTGTCGAGCAACTTCTGCTCGTTCCCGTTTCCTTCTATCCAGAACTCTATTTTGCGAAACAGCATTTCCATAAATACGGTCTGTGGGCACGCCCACCCACAAAATACCCGGCCAAAGACCACAGTGAACAGCGCAATAAAGACAATGAACACAGCCATTCCTATGGCGAAGATGAAGAAGTCCTGTGGCCAGAATATTTGCCCGAACAGGATGAACCTGCGCTGGATCACATTTATCAGAAACACCGGGTGGCCGCTTACCTTTATAAAAGGCAGGCCAAAGAATACCAGCATGTAAATAACAGTCACCCATTTACGCAGATCATGTAATATGCCTTCCGGAGCCTGCGGATAGACCCAGATCCTCTTGCCGCTCTTGTCAACCGTCGCTACCTTATCTCTGAATGACCCCTGTCCCGTGTTGCTCTCTGTCATTATCTTACTATTTTACAGCTATCTTCCCTGCTTTCGTACCGTCGGTTTTTGTGCTATCTGTTTTTGTGTTTGATTTTGTGCCGCCCTCTATGTAAAGATCTCCTTGTGGCGCTTTTGGTGTGGCTGGATGGGTGCCTTTCAGTGATTTTACAAAGCTGGCCAACTCCTGTATTTGTTTGGGCGAAAAGTCATCCTTCCAACTCTTCATACCC
>CAINOM010000598.1 GCA_903851455.1 uncultured Bacteroidota bacterium
AGATTATCCTACGTTGAAAAACTCCGGATGCTGTCAACTCACGGAGACGATACTAGTGGGTTGGGTGTAGCTGATCCAAAGCATCCCGCAGCTATCCACATTTCTTTCCCGAAAATAACTATTGCCGCCATTTTCGATTCTACGTCCGCGTTTCGGAAGGAAAGGCCGTCGTTCACGCCGCTGACAGACAAGAGAGTTAAAATAATCAAACAAATATTGCCAGGCATGCTTGTCGCCGATGGTCTCTTAGATACATCGGTTAATTTTAAAATAAAATATGATCTTTCCGGCTTGTTTATAAATAAACAAAAACTTGAGGACCCGGTAGCTGCAAAATACATCAGCTACATTAAAGATGTGGGTATTGTTCTGTTCGACCGCTCAGAATTTTTGGGCATTTTTAAGGATAGCACGAGTGTCGGATTTGGCTCGGTTTGTAAGCTACAATAAGCATCAGCCCATCTTATTCTTATTTTCATTTCTGTTAATATCATGTGAATTTCATTTTCCCCTAACTCAGGAATAATATTTTGGTAATGTATTTGCTGGTAACTTTAGTATAACTAAAATATTATTGTTATGCTATGGCGAAGATTTAGCGGAGAACCATTGCGCGCACCTATTAAGAGCGCTGTTGAAGAAGCAATCGTAAGAGAGACTAATGCCGGTTATAAGCTCAAGGTATGCATCGGCACAGACTCACAGGTACGTGGCAAGGACACCGAATTTGCTACCGTCATTGTATTTCTCCGTGAAAAGCATGGCGGCTTTATGTTTATCAGCAATGATAAAACAACACAGCCTTACAGCATTAAGGAGCGTATGCTGGTGGAGGTAGCCAAGAGCATAGAGATCGCTTATGAACTCTGTGACCTGTTCAACAAGTATGATGTGGACATGGAAGTACATGCCGACATTAATACAAATCCACAGTTCAAAAGCAACGAGGCGCTCCGGGAAGCCATGGGCTACATCCTGGGTATGGGCTATGCTTTTAAGGCCAAGCCAGATGCATTTGCCAGCAGCTGCTGCGCTGACAAAATGGTGAACTGATCATCAGTTTCTTCCTTCCTTTGCAGGGGTGTCCAATCCCTGGGTGGCATTGTCTCCTCAAAATCTTTAGCTGCCAATTACTTTTTTTTATTTTCCCCTTACTTTTTTGTCTGGTTTACTGTCTATTTATAAAGAAAAAGCTTAAATTTACTATCATAATTTATAATTTTCTATAATGAAAGCGCGTTTAATACTCCTATGCTGCTTGTACTCTGTCATTGCTCATACTGCCTATTCGCAGACCGCCTCTGAATTTGTTGAGAATAAAGGGCAGTGGGGCAATTGGTTCAAATACAAAGCCACCACACTAGCAGGTGATGTATACCTTGAAAATGATGGATTCAGATATGTGCTTTGCGATCCTGCAAATGGCAGGAGGATCGACTCGGTGCATACCGGTCAGCTGGACACACCAAAGATGCGGTTCCATGTTTACAAAATGACTTTTGAGGGTGCGAACTTGCAACCCGAAATAGTCGGACACAAGCAACAGAAAAATTATTACAACTACTACTACGGCAATGATCCCAAAAGATGGAAAACAGGTATACATCCTTACAAAGCGCTGGACTATAATGAGCTTTATCCCGGCATCAATATGCATGTTACCGCTGAAGTGGGGTCGCTGGTGTATGAATTGTTTGTGCAACCAGGAGCAGATGTGTCGAATGTAAAGCTGAAATTTGATGGTCCGGATAAGATGTCTGTTAAAGAAGGAGATCTTTATATCAATACATCCGTGGGCCTTGTGAAAGAATTGAAGCCTTATGTGTTCCAGTATATAAACGGGAATAAGACCGAAGTGGCCTGTAACTACAGACTAAGAAATAACACAGTGACTTTTGATTTTCCGAATGACTACGACCATACGGCACAACTGATCATTGATCCTACTATTGCATTCTGGTGCTCGTTTACCGGTTCCACTGCGGATAACTGGGGCTTTACAGCTACTTATGATAACAGCGGTAATTTTTATCTCGCAGGTCTTGTAAATGCGCTTTCGACTGCTGCAGGCGGACTTGGTGGAGCATACCCGGTAAGCCCGGGCGCTTACCAGAGCACCTTTGGCGGCGGCCAGGGTAACAGCGGTGTCGAGTATGCTGCGGATATTGGTATCATGAAGCTCAGCTCTGATGGCACTACCCGCATCTTTGCAACCTACCTGGGCGGCGCGAACAATGAACGTCCGCATAGCCTTATTGTAGATGCTGCGGATAACCTCATTGTTGCCGGCAGAACACATTCCGTAGACTTTCCGGTAACAGCGGGCGCATTCCAGCCAGCGAATGCAGGTGGGTGGGATATTATAGTGACGAAGATGAACTCAACCGGCACTGCACTGATCGGCTCTACTTACCTTGGCGGCAGTACAGACGATGGTGTTAATTTCGACTCAACCGAAGTTGGGTACGGACACCTGAAATGGAACTATGGTGATGACGCCCGCAGCGAGGTGCAGGTGGATAATCTAGGCAACATTTATGTGGCCAGCAACACTACATCTACCGACTTCCCTGTTACGCCTACAGCTGTCTCCACCACTTATGGCGGCGGGATGCAGGATGGGGTTGCCTTCAAAATGAACAGTACGCTAACGTCGCTTCTATGGAGCTCATACATAGGTGGCACCCGCGATGATGCTGCCTACGTTATTACATTTAATCCTAACCAGACTTCCTTTTATATAGCCGGCGGTACCAGCAGCACAAACTTCCCAACAGTACCCGGTTGCTGGCAAACTACTTACCAGGGCGATTCTTCCGATGGTTTTATTTTGAAGATACAGAATAGCGCACCCTATACTTTGCAGAAAGGCACCTATGTGGGCACTTCTAATTTCGACCAGGTATACGGCATACAAATAGATAATCTTGGTACTGTATGGGTGATGGGGCAATCGCTGGGAGGCACTTTTCCTGTAACGTCAGGTGTTTATTCAAATCCAAACTCCAGCCAGTTCGTGATGAAGATAGACAGTAACCTGGGTAATGACCTGGTGTCCACCGTTTATGGTTCAGGTGATGCCGCTCATACCAATATTTCGCCTGTGGCATTCCTGGTTGATACGTGCAATAATGTGTACATCTCAGGATGGGGTGGTAATATTATGGGCGGTTTTGCTCCAGGTCTCGCGCATAGCGGAACAACTACCGGGATGTATGTAACACCAGACGCGCACCTGAGCACAACGGATGGGTATGACTTCTACTTTATCGTTTTCGGCCCTGATCTTACCGGTGTCCGGTATGCCACTTTTTATGGCAGGAACGATCCTAACCCTAACCACGGCGAGCATGTAGACGGAGGCACCAGCAGGTTTGACAAGCACGGTATCATTTACCAGGCCATATGCGCAAATTGCGGCGGAACTGTAGGTACTATACCATTCCCCACAACCCCGGGCGTATACGCACCTACCGATATGAGCCAGAACTGTAATGAGGCTGCGCTGAAAATTGCATTCAATATAGGTCCGGTACAGGCGATCATTACTGCGGGGCCAAGTACCAGTGGCTGCGCGCCGTTAACCGTTGATTTCACCAATACCTCCAATAACGGCCTTTCATTTGTGTGGAACTTCGGTGATGGCAGTGCTATTGATACTTCGTATTCGCCAACGCA
>CAINOM010000599.1 GCA_903851455.1 uncultured Bacteroidota bacterium
CTGCGGTACCATTACCCAGGATCTATACCCCTCCTGCAGCAAGATGGTATCTTTCGAAACCGCAGTTGGGTTTGCCTGATTAGCATATGGCGATGCAGTGTTATAGATATAGTCGTCTAAAATACCGGACTGGAGCTCAATGTAATAAAACGGGGCGTAATAACTGGTGAGATACATTTGCTGTATGCTGTCTTTCTCAATATTACCGATGCTATTCTTAGTGTATACAAATGCTTTAAGGCTTTTATAAAATACTAATTCCTTGTACTTTTCATTGTCGGTGAGGCCCGACCATAAGGAAGTATATTCCTCATAGTAATCCACGGCTTTCCAGGTCACAAAAGCGTGATTGCCTTGCAGAAAAGAGGCGCGGACGCCCGAGAAATTCAAATCTCCGATTCGAAAACTGGACTGTCCGAATTGGTAAAACTTAACCTGGTCATAAGTGTTGAATCCCCAGGTTGTAAAGGTAAAGTCGGCAGAATAGATGTCATAATAGTAGGTGAGCGAAGTGTCTATCAGCCTTAACGGAATATCAAAATTTCCTTCAGCCAGCACCAGGCATGTGTAGCAGAGGTTAGTGTTGTTGTTTTCATCGTCCTGCGTTTTATAAAGATCAAATCTTACCTGTAAAGGCATCAGATTGACTACATGCAACACGGTATCTGAGGTGGTTAATTTAGTGGACCCGGAAGATTGTGGCTTATGACATGCCGCGACAATGATGATACACAAAAGCGCAAAGCAGGTACCAATACGGTTCATAATGGAATTAGGGTTATCTGTTTTCATAACAAAAGGGGGCGAAAGCCCCCACAATTTATGAATAAATATTTATTTCCAGACTAACTGTGTGAGAAGTAAATGGACAAGACCACATTACTGGTACTCAGATCTACAACCGTGCGGTCTGTAGTTTTTATGATGGAGTTCGCAGGAAGAATGTTTCCTCCCGGGTCAAACACGGAGCCGTTAAGTGGGTAGTTGGAACCAAACGGATAGTTGCCCATAAAAAAATTTGGTACCTGCCCCGGCTGCTGGGCAACGAGTTGCGCCTTGGTAAAAGTTACCTGAAGAAATAAACCTTGACTGTCTTTCATTATTTGAGATGTAGTATTTTCCGAATTTGGCAACGCAGGGCCAGCTATGCCGGTTGCCTGGCAGATGCCCTTTCCGGAACACAATACCTGGCCATTAGCGGGTTGAGCCTTTTCAGCCGATGCGTTTCCATTCATTGTAGAGTCGTTTCCCGGATTCCCAAATACGATAGATATCGCTAATGGCGAGCCCAAGGGCTCTGCCAGAGGCGATTTCTCCGACTTACCAGGGCAATGGCAACCAGCAAGTACAGCAATAACGCCGATGATTGCAAATGATACTTTAACTATGTTTTTCATAAAATATATTTTTTTATTGCGACCAGATATATAATACACATAATATTGTTCTGCTAATCTGTACAAGGTCTAAAATATTTTACAATTATAATAGTATTTTTAAGTTTATTTTGAAAAAAGACAACAAAATGAACATCCACACCAGGAACACCATCGCAAAATGTCTTTTTTATATTGTTTTAATGAATTCTTTGA
>CAINOM010000600.1 GCA_903851455.1 uncultured Bacteroidota bacterium
AGCCGATTATAAGTGAGTCTCCACCAAACATCTCACCTCCGGTAAATACATTGTTTAGCGGGTCTACGGTCGTAGCTGAAAATTCAGCAACGCCGGTATAATTGGGCGCATTGGTAATGCCCCATTGCCAGTGCTGGGCCTGAGCGGCATCGCATTCCAGCATCAGATAGAGGACCGCTAAAACAAATAACTTACTTGTTTTCATTATACACGAGCAAGAGTATACCAAATATAAGCATTTTTATTAAGATAAATTGAAATACCTTCGAATTGCAATAATATCAATTTGTTAAAGAAAAAAATATTTTAGAAAGAACCCAAGATTTGCTTTCTGTTTATCGTCTATTATAGTAAGCGGGGATAAAGACCACTTAGAAAGGCGCCTTTCGAAAGTGATAAAAACCGCTGAAAACCTTTAAACCCGGTTACCTATGAGAAAATAAGAGCCGAACCCTGCAATACGCACAGCCCCTGGACACTATCAATTAAATACAAAAAAACTGGTGTGAAGATGCACTAACAAAAAAACAGAAATGAGAAAAAATAAGTAACTTACTATTGTTAACGTCCGGCCAGACCCCTTTTGGGGATTTGACCACCGACATTCACCTCATCTTATGCCCGCATATTCTGAACAAGAAATAATAGCAGGGTGCCGGAAAAAAGACCGGGCATTACAGGAGCACCTGTACAAGACATACTATAGTGTGTTCTTGAAGGTATGTGCGAGGTATGCAAAAAGTATGCAGGATGCGGAACAACTACTCAATGACGGTTTCCTCAAAGTATTTACACAGGTAGACAACTTCAAGAATGCAGGGTCCTTTGCGGGATGGATGCAGCGGATAATGGTGAATACCTGCCTCGACTACCTGAGAAGCTCGGCGCTGAGAGAGGAAATGACGATGCACGTGAACTCGATACCGGCGGAAGAAAGTAAATTATCGGTGAGCAACGAGGCGTTAGAAAGTATGGAGTTCAGGGAACTGGTGAAAGTGATACAATTGTTACCTGCAATGACGAGGACCGTATTTAACCTCTTCGTTTTTGATGGGTACAACCACAAAGAAATTTCAGAACAGTTGGATATAAGTGAGGGCACTTCTCACTGGCATGTGCACCAGGCGAGAAATATGCTCCAAAAGAAAATAATGAAAAGCGAACAAAAAAAAGTGACGTATGAAGCCAAAAGAATTTGACGAACTGGTCAGGCAAAAATTTGACCAGAACGACTTTGCGTACAATCCCAAAAACTGGGATCAGCTCGCAGAGAAGTTGGACGGCCGAGCGCAAAAACGCAGCATTATGATGTGGTGGTGGGTGCCGGTAGTAGGCATGGCTGCCTCCGTGGCCCTGGCCATGGGCATAGCCCCTGTACTGAACCAGGGCACACCCGCGGGTCCAGGTGCTGGCGCCGGTGTGGCACAGGCAAAGACCTATGTGCAACCCGAGCCGGCACAAGGCCAGATGATCACTACGCAGGCAGCTTCTACGCACAAGGAGCAGCTGTACGCCAATGCAACCACCACTAACCGTAAACAAATAAACCGCAAGCCAGCTAATGTGAGTGACGGGTTTCATGTAGTATTAAATGATAAGGCAGTAAACACAGTAGCTAAAACAGACGAGAAATTCGATTTTGCAGCCGGCAATAAAAGCATAAAGACGCTGCCAAAGAGTAAGAAAGAAGACCCTGCAATAAAAGATGCATACAATACTTTCAAACCGGAGGAAGAAGAAGTGGCAGTGAAACCACCTAAGGTAATGATCATCTTATCTGGCGGGTATAACCATGGAAGCCAAAGCAGCGGATACGCAGCGGGTGCTACCTTCAGGAGAATGCTTAACGACAAGGTGTATATAGAAAGTGATGTGGCCTTTGCTACCAGCAGTAATTCACAGTCTACACAAGTATGGGTTCCCACTGCAGCTAACGGTAGCGCTGCGCGGCATGCTATTGCTGCCAAGACTTCGGCTCCGCAAGCAGCGAGTAAGTCAGCACCCGCAACAGCTCCGCAAGGTTCTGTAAAGACCGAAGAGCAGGATTACAACCTTTCGTATGCACAGGTAAGCCCTAGTATCGGTTACAAGGTTATCAGGCGTATGTCGGTAGGGCTGGGCCCTGATTTCCAGCAGATGCTGGTAGACAACCGGCCGGCAACATCTACTGTAGATCGTGGCAACATACAGGTAGCCCCGGTTTTTGATATCGGCTTCTTAGGAAAGACAGAATATTCGCTTACCAAAAAGATCAAGGCAGGTGTATCCTATCGCAAAGGGGTGAACAACCTCATCAACCCGATAAACAAATATATAGACCGCGATTACTTACAATTCCAGCTGAAGTGCACGATCTTTAACAGGTAGATAGCTCTTTTTTCAGGATTACATAGCCCGGCTCATCCGGGCTATTTTTTTGCGGCGGTATTCATGCACAGGTGTTACACTCGTACTCCTCCGGTAAACGTTACTTTTAGGTAAGAAATTGAAGCAGTTGAAACGTAATTATGATCTTATCGCGGGTTTTTACGACCGGCTTGTGCGGTTGGTATATGGCGACAAGCTGGTAGTGGCGCAGCAGTACCTCGTCAGCGCCATACCTGCCGGCGCCCGTATACTTATAGTAGGCGGTGGTACCGGCTGGGTGCTGGAAGAAATTGCGAAGATCCATGTTACCGGGTTAAGCATTACTTACGTAGATGCTTCCACAAAAATGATAGCCCAGGCCCAGGCACGGACCGTGGGTGGCAATAATGTAACATTCATTTGGTCTGCCATCGAAGACTTTCAAACAACAGAAGAGTATGATGTGGTGCTGACGCCCTTCCTGTTCGACAATTTTACCGAAGTCGATATGCGCAAAATATTTGAGCGCATGGACAACCGTCTTGCCCCTGGCGGCATTTGGTTATACTGTGACTTTCAAAATACGCATATCCTGTGGCAGAAAGCGATGTTGAAGATCATGTACCTGTTCTTCAGGGCGAGTTGCGGTATAGAAGCATCGGCACTGCCGGGCACCGGGGTTTGTTTTGCAGATAATAACTATACTATCCGATCGCGAAAAACGTTTTTGAATGGGTTTATCGAATCAATGGTTTACATAAAAAGCGGGGTAGATGACAAAAATAGAACTGACCACCATTATTGATGCCCCCATAGAAAAGTGTTTCGACCTGGCGCGGAGCATAGACCTCCATTTGCGATCTACAGCTAAGACGGGAGAGAAAGCCGTTGCGGGCAGAACAAGCGGGCTGATAGAAAAGGGAGAAACAGTAACCTGGGAAGCAGTGCATTTTGGTATTAAACAAAGGCTCACCAGCAGGATAGGCGAAATGCGGGCTCCGCATTTTTTCAGTGACGAAATGATCAAAGGCGCTTTCAGGAGCTTGTACCATGAACATTATTTCGAAACGAAGGAAGGGAAAACGGAAATGACCGACATATTTATGTACGAAACTCCATTTGGTGTTTTTGGGGCGTTGTTCAATATACTGGTCCTGAAGCGATACATGACCAGGTTTCTCAACGAACGAAATGCGATGATCAAAAATGAAGCTGAGGGAAAAGTATAGTTATATCTTTGTTCGCAAGTCACAGCCAATGAAACTGATCACATACATCGTCATTTTAATTCTGCCCTTTTTAGCAACAGCACAGCAAAAATCAGTAGTTCATTCCGACTACCCGCAGGACTATTTCCGCAATCCGCTGGACATACCCATATTTCTCGCCGGCAATTTCGGAGAGTGCCGGCCGGGGCATTTTCATAGCGGTATAGACATAAAAACACTTGGCAAAGAAAATGAACCGGTACATGCAGCCGCGGATGGCTATATATCGCGTATAAAGATGGAAAAAGGAGGCTTCGGGCATGGGCTGTACATTACCCATCCGAATGGTTATACCACGCTTTATGCGCACCTTAATGACTTTGTACCGGCATTACAGAAGTACCTAAAGAAGGAGCAGTATGAAAAGAAACACTGGGATGTGGATATCCAGCTGTCTCCCGATCAATTCCCGGTGAAGAAAGGTGAGCAAATAGCATGGAGCGGCAACACTGGCGCATCTACTGCGCCACATCTGCATTTTGAAATAAGAAACACAAAGACGGAGCATCCGTTGAACCCTGAATTGTTCGGACTACCGATCATTGATAACGTTGCGCCGGTGCCGGCAGAATTGGCTGTTTACGATCTCACAAAGAGTATTTATGAACAAACCCCGGTTATAGTGCCGCTGAAAAAAGTGCAGGGCAAATATACAGTCACTAAGGAAAGCGACGATGATTATAACTTCATCAATGGCACATTGTTCACTAGCATGCCTGTGATCGGAATAGGGCTGAATGTAGATGATTTTATGGACGGCAGTGACAACACTATTGCTTTCCTTACTGCAAAGCTTTATATGGATGACAGCCTGCAGAGTGAGATACGGCTGGATAACATTGGCTATGATAAAACAAGGTATATCAATGCTTATGCAGACTATAAGACAAAGGAACTAAAGCACAAGTGGATACAGTGCCTGTTTAAATTGCCCGGCAATCACCTGGATAGTATTTACCGCTTTCTCAACGATCAGAACGGAGGTATCAAGAGACCAAGATCGAGCGACGTGATGGCAATTGATGTGAATAACCCTAACGATGCTGCTGATCAGGAAAAGAAACTAATACACCAGGTGAAAGTATTGATCACCGACGACAAGAATAATACCAGTGTTGTTTTAGTAAATATCAGGGGTGCAATGAGACCCCCGATCCCTTATTTACGGCCGGATGCCCTGAAATTTAACGCAGGCCAACCGAACAATTTTAACGATCCCAATGTTTCATTTTCTTTAGACAGCAAACAGCTGTATGACGACATCTTTTTTGCGTTTTCAAAAACTCCTGATGCTGAAGCGTATTCCGATAAATACCAGCTCCACCATTCCTATGTACCGATCCATCACTCCTTCGAACTGCAGATGAAACCAAATAAGACAATTCCATTTAATTTACGCAGCAAGGTGGTGATGATGTATACTGATGATAAGGATGAGGATGGCCGTGCGGCGGCTTTTGGAGAGAACGGCTGGTATAAGGCCAAGGTGCGCAACTTCGGCACCTACTGGCTCGATATAGATACTACTGCGCCAGTAATTCATGCTATGCAACGGAATGGAGCCGACCTAGCCAGGGCAAAACAGATAGCCATTGAAGCAAAGGACGACGCAACATCTGTCAAAAGCTTCAGCGGCTATATAGATGGCAAGTGGGTCTGCTTTGAACAGCACAGCAATACATTCTTTTACAAGTTTGATGAACATTGTCCAAAGGGGAAGCATAAGCTGGTATTCAAGGCCGAGGATGAGAATGGGAATGAAGCAGTATATAATTTGAGTTTCACGCGATAGGGTTTAACCGCTAAGGCGCATTGGCGTAAAGGGCATTTCGATACAAATTGGAAAAAATTAAGTAAAATGGCATTAAAACAAGGAGACAAAGCACCCGATTTTAAGACAAAGGACCAGGACGGCGTTATGCGCCAATTAAAAGACTACAGAGGACAAAAAGTAGTTCTATACTTCTATCCGCAGGATGATACGGAGACATGTACGAAAGAGGCGTGCAATCTGCGTGATAACTATGCGGAGTTAAAGAAGAAGGGAGTGGTAGTGCTGGGCGTGAGCCCCGACGATGAGAAAAGCCACAAGAAATTTGAGAAGAAGTATTCTTTGCCGTTTACATTGCTTGTAGATGCAGAGCATAAGATGGTGAACGACTATGGTGTATGGGCGGAGAAAACGCTGTTCGGGCACACCTATATGGGTGTGCTGCGCACCACTTTTCTCATCAATGAAAAAGGGAAAATAGACCACATCATAGATAAGGTGAAAAGCAAGACCCACAGTGAGCAGATAGTGCAGGTGTGGGGCCTGTGATATGCCGGCTAAGAAAGCTGTTACAAAAGAGAAACCGTCCCGAAAGAAATTTCAGGACGGTTTCGTAGTAAAATATCGATAACAGAATACTACTTCTTACGGTAGTAAATCTGGTCGTCGTTGAACTCAGTCATAGCCTGCAAAGGTGCATTAGCCATGCGCTCATAAATCCGCGATATTTCTATCTGCTCTTTGTTTTCATGCACTTCTTCCAGGTTATCTCCATGAACGGTGAATTCATCGAGTTTGCGATGAAGTTCCTCCTTCATTGTTACAGATATCTGGTTTGCACGGCGTGAGATCACTACGATCGATTCGTAGAGATTGCCGGTCTTTTCCTTCATTGCGATCACATCACGTGTTTCCACAAGTGGGTTCACTGATGACAGTGATCTTCTATTTGTGCTGCTCATTGCGTATTTTTTTTATGTTATTGTCTGCTTCTGCGTAAAGTTTTTCTGCGTCCGCAAGATACGAAGAATGCGGATATGAATCTTTTAATTCATTGTATGCACTGATGGCATTCGAATAGCGCTCTTCCTGCTTTTCCGGGATACTCACCCGGGCAAACTTGTACATTGCCTTCATGATCATGAACTGGTAAAGGTCAGCGTTTGGCGATTCAGGGTAGTTGCGCAGCACGCTCTTGTAGGCTACGGTAGCCGCTTTGAACTGGTTGATGTTGTAATACAGCTTGGCAGCATCTGCCTGCTTTATTTCCAGTTTTTTCCGAGACTCATCAATGTACTTATTCGCATCCGCAAGCCGCGTCGACTTGGGGTAGCGATTCACATAAGACTGCAGCGCTTCCAGCGATTTTACTGTGTTTGTCTGGTCCAGCGAATATTTAGGTGCATACTTGTAAAGACATACAGCACTCATGAATTCACATTCTTCTGCGTCTTTACTTATAGGGAAGTACTCGGTGA
>CAINOM010000601.1 GCA_903851455.1 uncultured Bacteroidota bacterium
CCTGCAGATGCCTTAACTTTGCATTAATATCAGATGCATAACTTCGCCGCCGATGAAACCAGATAAGATCAGGAAAATAGTTGGTGAGCGGCTGAAAAAAATAAAAAAGCTAAGCAAAACGATAAACAACGATTTTGAGAAGGACGCTATTCACGAATTCAGGGTTGCTGTAAAATCACTCCGTTCTTTTCTTCGCCTGCTTCGCATGGCTTACGACGACCAGGGGCCCAAAATACCCGGCAAGTTTAAAAGACTGTACCACATTGCCGGCGCCATACGCGACGCACAACTGGAGCTGGACAATTTGACCGCCAGCAATGCCTCCCTGCCTGTTTATACAGACAAGCTAAAAAACGATATAAAGCGGCAGAAAACAGAATGGGAGCGGCAGTATTCTGACAAAGTGTTCCGGAAAATGAAAAAAAGGCTGGTGGGATACGAATATGATACTTTGTCTCCTGATGCGTTGGCTGCGTTTCATCACATGAAAGTAACGAGCATGAAGAAGCTGGGGAAAGTCAAACCCACCACAAATGCTCATGTACACGGTATTCGCAAAAATGTGAAGGATATAATCTACACCACCAAACTGGCACAAAAAGAATGGCAGCCGGCTTTTAATCAAACGGAACATTCGGTAGAAGAACTTGACCTAATAGCAACGATGATCGGCGATTTTAACGACGAACGTATACAACTAGAGCATTTGACGTCATTCTTTTCGCCAAAAAGCGAACCCCAAGAAGTAAACTCGATCAAACAGATATGCAAGGACGATACATCGAGGCTACGGGCGGGAAAGAAAAAAATACTAGACGTAGTAAATAAGTTCACAAGCCGGGCCTAACTCTGTGCCTTTATTGTAATATTTACTGTTAGGTTGTCGCTCATGATCATGCTGCTGCCGCCAACTCCAAAATCCCGGCGATTTATATCGAAACTACCTTTAAATTCCCCCGTATTTCCAGTCTTATTAAATTGGAACGGAACCTCAACTTGCTTAGTTACTCCCTTTATAGTCACATTAAACATACCAGCATAACCGTCCCCTTTTTTGTAGAGCTTTATTGACTTCATCTCTATTAATTTGTACTTCCCCGAGTTGAAGTATTGTTCTTCCTGCAAATCTTCATCTCTTTTATTGATCCCGGTCTTTATTGTAGCGACCTCAACCGATGCGCTGAGGGAACTCTTTGCGAGGTCAGCGGGATCGAAAACGAGAGCGGTTTTGAGTCCGGTAAAACGACCCGTTACAGTAAGTCCGGCATTCTTTATTTTGAATGACACTTCATATTCACCCGGTTTCCAGGTTTGAGCACTAACCCCCACGACCTGCATCAGAAACACCAGAGCAAACAATATTCTTTTCATAAATCCTATTTAGTAGTTACTACGGCAAAAATGATGCCGTCATCATTATTCTTTAATACTTATAACGTTAATGTTCCGCTGTATCCCCTTCCACTTCGCCCTTTTCAAGGGAGAATTTTTTAACGTTTTATTGAATGCATTTTCTGTCATCTCCTGCCATTCTTTCAACGAGAGGTTTAGTATTTCCGGTATTGGCGTAAAAGCAGGTTCCGTATTGGGCCTGGAAAAACGATTCCATGGACAAACATCCTGGCAAACATCGCAACCAAACATCCAGCCGTCCATTTTGTCATTGAATTCCGATGGTATCAACGCGTCCTTCAACTCAATGGTAAGATACGAAATACACTTGCCGGCATCTATCTCGGTCGGTGACA
>CAINOM010000602.1 GCA_903851455.1 uncultured Bacteroidota bacterium
GGTACTCGTCTGGAGTTACGCACTCAAATGCCGGATATGCCATACAACAAATTTACCGGCAAAATTAAACAATTATCCATTAATCAGTTTTACCGCATCCTTAGCAAAGTATGTAGCTATCAGGTCTGCACCAGCACGTTTAATGCTCGTCAACGACTCCATGATCGCTTTGTTCTCATCCAGCCAGCCCATCTTTGCCGCAGCTTTTATCATCGCATACTCACCACTCACATGGTAGGCACTTACCGGTATCTCCACATTGTCCCGCACTTCGCGTATAATATCCAGGTATGCCATTGCCGGCTTTACCATCACTATATCCGCACCCTCTTCCACATCCATCAGTACCTCCTTAATAGCCTCCCTGCGGTTGGCATAGTCCATCTGGTAAGTCTTCTTATCACCAAAACCCGGCGCACTGTCCAGCGCATCTCTGAACGGCCCATAAAAACACGAAGCATACTTGGCACTATAAGCCATGATGCCCGTTTTGGTATGCCCGCTTTGCTCCAGCGCTTCGCGTATTGCTATTATACGTCCATCCATCATATCGCTCGGCGCCACAATGTCGGCACCGGCACGCGCGTGGCTCACACTCATTGCAGCCAGCACTTCCACGGTCGGATCATTTACGATCTCATCACCTTCCACAATCCCATCATGCCCATAGGTAGAGAACGGATCCAGCGCCACATCCGTCATCACCACTACGTCCGGACAAGCGTTCTTTATGGCCCGTATGCTGCGCTGCATCAGCCCATCTGGGTTCAATGCTTCTGTACCTTTATTGTCCTTAAGCTCGTCTTTGCATTTAATGAACAGCAGCACGCTCTTTATTCCCATTGCCCACAGTTCTTTTACCTCATGCACCGTAAGATCAATGCTCCGGCGATAATAACCGCTCATGGATGGGATCTCTTCCTTTATACCAGACCCTTCAATAATAAACAAGGGCGCAATAAAATCACTTGGCCTTAATATGGTCTCCGCCACCATCGCACGTATTGCGGGTGACTGTCTTAAAATTCTATTTCTTCTTACCAGGTGCATAATGCTGTTTTAATATCGATGTGGGAAAGAACTACCAAACGGTAGAAACTCCATAATTAGCGAATTGCTTGTCCTTTGAAATTATGTCAAGTCGGTTAGTCAGGCTTTGCACTATGATCAGTCTGTCAAAAGGATCGCGGTGATGAAAAAGTAAAGCAGACAATTTCAAGGTATCTTCGAAAGTTATGGGCAGAATTTGGAAACCATTGCCAATTATTTGCTCGGGTACAGCCGAAAACTCCGTTCTTAATTTAAGCTTTCCCAGGCTCAGTTTTATTGCGATTTCCCAAAGGCTTGCGATGCTCACAAAATTATTTGCGCCCTTATATTCTATCGCTTTGCGTGCATTGCCAGATAATTCTTCTTCCCCGTTGATAAACCAGATAAATGTATGGGTATCCAGTAAATTGTTCATTACATATATTCTTTGAAGTCTTCGAGTGGCTCGTCAAATTCCGGCCCAATAATGAACATACCTTTTCCGCTTCCAAATTTTGGTCGCGGTTTATCAGCAATGGTCTTATCCTTCTTCGCCTTCGACAACAGAAATTCAATAAAATCCCCCACCTCAGCCTTCATTTGATCAGGCAAAGACGATAGCTTGTTATATAAGGATATGTTCTCCATCTCTTTGAATTAATTATTCAAATTTAAGAATTTATTCCTGTATCAAATACTAAGGATTGATGACAAAATAAAATACACCATATTGCGAAGTTATTTTTCTTTTTTGCCAGGCGTAAAATCTGCGAATAGGAACCTATTTAAAGACTTTGCAACAACACAAAAATGGAAAAGAACGAGTAAGATGGCGTACTTTATTTTGTCATCATTCCTACACCCACTCTCTCGCCTTATAATACTTCATCATCTCAGCCTCCCTGCTGCCTTCGGCAGGCTGGTAGTTATAATACCACCTCGCCCTCGGCGGCAGGCTCATCAATATACTCTCCGTCCTGCCATTAGTCTTTAATCCAAACAAAGTCCCCCGGTCATGTATCAGGTTGAACTCAACATACCTGCCCCTCCTTATCTCTTGCCACTCTACTTCTTTTTCACCATAAGGCGTATCCTTGCGCTTAGCCACTATCGGCAAGTAGGCATGTAAAAACGCGTTTCCATTCGCCTGCTGAAAATCCAGGTGCTTTAAATCATCAACAACATCCAGTGGGCGCAGATAATCGTAGAAAACACCACCTATGCCGCGCATCTCATCACCCCTATGTTTATTCACAAAATATTCATCACAATGTTTCTTGCACTCAGCATATATATGCTCTCCAAATGGCGCCAGGGCATTCTTTAGCGTGCCA
>CAINOM010000603.1 GCA_903851455.1 uncultured Bacteroidota bacterium
AGCGTTTCAAACCCGATGAAAATACTTCTCAACCCTGCTTCCGCCGCTTTCTCTATAAGGTTGCCCCTTAAGATCGCATCGACAGTAGAGGCTCCCTGGAACACTCTATTCATTCCGCGCATCCCTTCAAACAAACCTGATGCAAACTTTTGATTACCCAGTAAATGATCGTCAAGGAAGTACAAATGCCTGCCGGGTAAGCGATCTATCTCGCTCAGCGCAGCATCGATTCTCTGGGTGTAGAAAGATTTGCCGCCTTCAAAAAACGCATCCTTATAACAAAAATCACAGTGATGCGGACAGCCTCTTGATACCACTATGGAATTGGGCACAAAGTACAAATGTCGTTTTATCAGATCGCGGCGGATCGGTGGAATGCGCTCAATATCCCGGGCACTATTCATATAAAGCTTCTTCGCGGCACCAGCGCAGAAATCGGCGAGAAAGCGAGGAAAGGTGTCTTCTCCCGGGCCGATGAATAAACTATCCGCATGTGGTATGGCCTCCTCCGGTAAGGACGATACATGCAGCCCGCCCAGGCAAACGTAGACATTTCTCTTGCGGTACTGATCGGCAAGCGCATAAGCGCGGTAGGCGTTGGTGATGTATACCTGGATAACGACAATATCCGGCTCATCATCCAGGTATAGTTCTTCCACATGCTCATCCTGTAGCTCAACTTCGTCATCCGGGCTGCAGTATGCGGCGAGTGTGGCCAAGCCAAGTGGAGGAAACAGGGAGTACTTGATCGGGCGCCAGTAAGGGCTTTTAGCCTCCATCAGGGCTGGCAGAATGAATTTTATTTTCATTTTTCAATTGTTAAAAGTACTTTGTTTTACAAAGTGTATTGAGCAAAAAAAATCAGTTCAGTCCTTTTATTATTTTTTCGAGTGCATCAAGATGCGCACGGAAGGCCTTCTCCCCCGCTTTGGTAATGGAGTACACAGTATTTGTCTTCCGGCCTATAAATCCTTTTTCAACTTTTATATAACTATGCTCCTCCAGGGTTTTTAGATGCGTGGCAAGATTACCGTCCGTAACGTCTATCAGCGATTTGAGGTCATTGAAGTTAACATCTTCATTTACCATCAAAGCACTCATAATACCGATACGTATACGGCTATCAAATATCTTATTAAGTTGTCCTATCGGATTGCTCATTAACCAATCATTTGTCGTACTTATTCCACATTATGACTCCATAGAGTATATGGAGCAAACCAAAGCCCGCAGCCCAGAACATCAACCCATGCCCCGGGAAAAATAAATTAACGCAACCCAATGCCACATCAAGCATTCCCAGGTACCGGATATCAGACAGCGTATGCCTGCTGGCACTTATCAGTGCCAGACCATAAAACACCAGGCAGGCAGGGGCGATGAAGATGGCACAACCATAGTAAATAAAGAACATGGTGAAAAGGCCTCCGACCAGCAATGGAAATAATAACTGTATCAGCATCTGACGCGATGCGTTGTTCCATAGTTTATGTCCCTGGCGGGCAGCCTTCTTGTAAGTGAAGTAATACCCGCCCGCAAAAGCAATGACAAAAACCGACAGCGCCAGCAAAATGATGTGTACGATGAAGGGGCTGAAATAATTAGATGATCCATCGCTGATCGCAGTCCTTGCATATCCGTAGTCTGGTTTCTGCATCCATCCGTAGGCAATATAGGAGCCGACAAGTGCGGTGGCACCCGCCCAGATACCCGACCATCCGCTAAGTGAAATAAAACGGGCGGAACGATCCATGATGCTGCGTATCTCTTGCAGGGCTTCTAATGATGCGTCTCTATTCTCTTGCATAAAAGCACTTTGAAATACAAAGTAAATTGAAAAAATTCAACCAGCCAACCTTTTTAGAATAATTAACAGTTTTCGGTAGATACGCTACGTAAACAGGCCGGACTATGGCCTCACTAATATTTCGACTCTATTACCCCCGGTGCCGGGACAGGTAGTGACTGAAGCATTGGTAATTACCATCCTGGCTCATTCTTTCCAGTAGAAAGCGTGTTTTTAACCGGCGGTTGCGTTTCAAATAAAATTCACTCACTACTGCGGCCCGGTTTTTGCATGTTTCGATCTTGTCCGCCATTTAACAATTTCGAACCACATCACACAACAAAAACCAATCGTCAGACAAGTCAACAGTTGTCCTAAGCCTAATCTTCGGAATTGAAAGAAGTTCGTCAGAGGTTTTACGTACAGAAGTAAGCCAGTCATACCGATCGTCAGGAAAACGATCAGCGAAACCAGGTTATTCTTGTAACGCATCGTGGTTATTACCGAATAGTAAAATGATCGGTTAACGAGCGTTAAAAAAACATTAGCGGCGATGAGTACCGTAAATACCATTGTCCTGGTAACAAACTCGTCATACCCGACAGCAACGGAGTACCGGTACACAACCAATGTTCCCACCGTAATTGCGAGCCCTTGTATGACACTTGTTGCAAGCTCGTTCCAATTGAAAAAGGTCGTGGAAAAAGGTCGTGGTTTTTGAAACATTGTGTTTTGCTCCATAGGCTCATTCTCGTATATAATGGAGCAGGTAGGCCCCATGATGAGCTCGAGAAAAATGATATGAACAGGTGAGAAAATATTGGGATAAACCCACCCCAACGCCAAAGGAATAAAGACAGTAAGTATGATGGGAATGTGGATGGATATAATGTACTGAATAGCCTTCTTGAGATTGGCATATATCTTCCTCCCAATACCTACCGCGTCCACCATTTTTGACAGATCATCTTCCAGCAAAATCAACGAAGCGGCCTGTTTTGCGATTTCAGTGCCTTTCTTACCCATGGCTATGCCTATATGTGCTGCTTTGAGTGCAGGGCCGTCATTTACGCCGTCCCCTGTCATGGCCACGATCTCACCATTCGCTTTCAGCGCATCGATGATCTTTAGTTTGGCCTCCGGAAACATGCGAATGAATATCTGCGTGTCTGAAACAACGTCTCTAAGCGAAGATTCAGACAGTTTCATAAGCTCATCCCCACCGATGCTTTTTTCATACCCTGCAAATCCTACCTGGCGAGCGATGGCCGATGTGGTTGCCGCGTTATCACCCGTAACAATCTTGACATTTATCCCTGCCTTATAAAAGCGTGCAAGCACTTCGCGGATATTCTTCTTGGGCGGGTCGGAAAAAGCTACAATGCCCTTGAAATGAAATTTGTAGTCCTGTTGATTTGCCGGAAAATTGTCACCCGCAAATTCAGCCTCAGCCACTGCAAGAACGCGGCAGCCTTGCTGAGCCATATCCAAAATCACCTTTTCAATCTTCTTTTTGTCGGCATCAGCCAGATTTGAAAGCGCCGTTAGCCCCTCTGGCGCCCCCTTTGCTGCGATGATCCTATGCCCTGCGCCATTCTCAAAAACATGGGTCATCATGGGAGGCTTTCCACTCAGCGGATATTCGTGAACAATTCTGTACTGAGACCGCTTATCGGCTGGTATCAAGCGCCCGTAAGCGCTGTGCAACGCGATCTCCATGGGATCAAATGGTATTGGTTCGCTGGCCCACATTGCGATATCTATTAAATCCAGCTCATTACTGTCCAGCGCATCATTCACGTCAGACACCCTGCCTGACGAGAGTGCAAAGAGTTTCGTCAACTCCATTTTATTCTCAGTAAGCGTACCTGTCTTGTCGGTACATATTACAGTAGCGCTCCCAAGTGTTTCCACAGTCTTCATCTGCTTCACAACAATACCCATTTTCATCAGGCGCCATGCCCCAAGGGCCATAAAGGTTGTAAAGGCCACAGGAATTTCCTCAGGCAGAATACTCATTGCCAGTGTTAGCGCCTTTAAGAGGCTATCAAGAATTTTCCCGGAGTGTGAGAAGTTTACTGCCCAAACAAAAATGAAGACAATTAGGCCAGCGATAACCATCTTTTTCACAAAGTTGTTTATCTGCAACTCAAGGGGTGTTTTTTCCTCCCGAATGTTTTCAAGGCTCTCTCCTATCTTCCCCAGCCTGGTTTGATTGCCGATAGCTGATACTGTCGCAATGGCCAGGCCGCTGCCCACTGTAGTGCCACTGTACAAGAGATTATTTTCTTTTGATTGGTCTTTGTAAACGGATAAAGCCTCTCCTGTAAGTATGGATTCATTTACGGAGAAGTCGTTTGAGCTAACTATGAAACAATCTGCTGGCACACAGGTTCCCTCTTCGATCATAATACTGTCGCCAACCACAATTTCCTCACTGAGTATCTCTTGTACTTTCCCTTCCCTGATCACTTTAACATTAGGCTGACTGAAACTCTTCAGCTTCTCAAGGGCGTTCCGGCTTCTTGAATCCTGGTATAAAGAAATGGTTGATACAAGAACAATAGCCGCTGCAAGAAAAATTCCATCGTGAGTGTTGCCACTTAAAAAATAAACGGATGATGTTACCAGGAGCAAAATGTTCATCGGCTCCTTTGCCAGACCCTTGAGCGCTATTAAAAGACCATTCTCTCTTTTATAGTTCAAACGGTTGGATCCGAATTTATCGCGAGACTCGGTCACCTGTTCATTGGTTAATCCCACTACATTGATCTTGTCTGCAGGCATCAGGCAATTTTTATTGTGAACTGATAGGCCATGAGCGTAAGCGAACTAAGGAGTTCCGTATTCGGACAAAGTACCCTGGCCAAATAACTCAGGCATTGAACAGGCGTGCAATAAAAAACGCTGCGGCCGCAGCTACCGACCCGATAAGCATTACCCGAATCGCACCACCCAGTGCATTTTGCCCTGTCGCTTTTGCTTTAAAAAAACCAAATATAAACAGGCACACAACCGTGATGATCGCAGACAGCTTAAGCCCATCAGCAGGTGTTGATGAAAAGAAGTAGGGCGAAAGGGGCACCATGCCACCGACCACATAAGATAACCCGATGTTCATGGCACTGTTGCGTGCTCTTTTTGCATCAGGTTTCTCAAGCCCTAGTTCGTATCGCATCATGAAGTCTACCCACTTTTCCTTGTCCTTTGCCATCTCTTCTACCACCTGGCGCTGCGTTGCCTCCGTCATCCCCATACCGGCAAATATCTCCCGAACTTCCTCTTTTTCCTTTTCCGGCAAATTATCCACCTCCCACTCTTCTCTTTTTTGCTCGGCCATGTAGTGGTCTATCTCCGTCTTACCTGCAAGATAGCCGCCGAGCCCCATAGCTATGGAACCCGCAGCCACTTCGGCCAGGCCGGCGATCACGATGATGTGCGTATCGTGCACTGCGCCGCTTAAGCCTGCGGCTAGAGCAAAAGGCACGGTAAGTCCATCGCTCATACCAATAACTATATCAGTCACAAGGTCTGAACTCTTAAAATGTTTTTCAGTATGCTGCATTCATGGTTCTTTTTGCCCAGCGAAAGTAGACAAATTGAAGTTAGTATTAAATGACACTCGTCATTTTGGGGTATCAATGCACCTCATGCATCAGTTTCCTCACCAATGGGGAAATCGCGATCAGCAGCACACCCGCAATAAGTGCGTAAATGGAAAGGTGCTTATAGCCATCAGTATACAAAAGCAGTTTGTCAGAGAGCGTAGCATTAGGGTTAGACGACGACATGTCGGCACCAAGCAATCCGGCTGCATATTGTCCATAAGCACTGGCAAGGAACCACATTCCCATCATCACTCCGTGCATTGGCTTCGGAGATAGTTTGGTAACGATCGACATTCCTATCGGTGAAAGGCAAAGTTCACCGATAGTAATGATCAGGTAGGCCAGTGTAAATACGTTCAATGACGTAATGCCATTTTTGTTGGCAAAGAAACGGGTGTAATAAAAGACGTAGAACGCAAGACTGAGGAATAAAAACCCAAGGCCGAACTTGACCACCGTATTCGGCTCCAGCTTGCGCTTAGCCAGCCACAGCCATAACAGGCCAATGAACGGGCTGAACAGGATGACAAAGGCCGAGTTTGATGAATTGTTGATGACGTTCGGGTCCATAGGCACGCCAAGCACCTTGTCGGTAAGATTATTTGCCGCAAAAAGGTTAAGCGAACCTCCACTTTGCTCAAAGAACGCCCAGAAAAATATAGAGAATATAATAAAGATCATGGCAGCC
>CAINOM010000604.1 GCA_903851455.1 uncultured Bacteroidota bacterium
GGTTGTTGCGCCTTTGGCTTTCAGCTCTTCTGCAACCTCTTCCGGCAAGATGTTCAGCAGGAGCGCTTCGCTACGTTGCTTTTCTTTTTCTACAAAGGTCTTTTGCTCTTCAACAGCAATGTTCTTTTGCACCAGCTCTTCTGTTCTCTTCTCAACGGTCCTTTCCAGTTTGTCGTTTTCCGTCCTCACGTTGCGCAGCCGCCAGGAAATGAAAATACGCATTGACAGCAACAACAGCAATGCATAGCCGGTATATGCCCACCAACTGCGGTACCATGGTGGCAATATCCTGAACTCATAGGTAACCGGCTCGCACCATCTGCCATTAGGACCCTGTGCTCTTACCTTAAAGACATAAGCGCCCTCGCTGATATTACCGAAAGTGGCGCTGCTGGTTTTCAGTATCGGGCTCCAGTTTTTGTCATATCCTTCGAGCATGTACTGGTAGTTAACAAGGTCTGGTTTGCCGGTTTCCAGTGCGTTAAAATCTATCGTTACACGATTGCAGCTGTACGGTAAGACCAAATGCTGCGGCACTGCGTAAAATCGAGTGATGCTGTCGAACCGGATGCCGCTGAAGCGATGTCTCACACTGTCCCGCTCTCTGTCCGTCAATACTTTGCCGAGTATGGTAGCCTCCTCTACAACGTATGCAGGAGTGGTACCTCCGTGCCCCTCACCAACGAGAATCGGAGCGCCCGGGTGTGCGCTGTTAGTTGAATCAGCAATGGGCATTCCCTTGCTCTCCCTATCCAGGTCATGCCAGCAGATATGCTCCTCGTTCACTTTTACGCTCCTGATGACCAGGGAGGGTAGACTATTATCCGTTTGCAATGCTGATGGATCGAACCGCACAAGTGCTGTTTTCTGACTGCCGGTGCCGGCCCATATACTGCCCTTGCTGTCAAGGAGCATGGTGTTTTGCCCGGTGTTTATATTCTTTACAGGGCAATCTGTGTTTGCGTTATATAGCTCTATGTCATTGAGCTTGCCCAGGTCTTCAGACGGTTTAAAGAGCATGATGCCAAGGTTTGTGCCAATCGCCATTTTACCATTTGGTAATTGCATTACCTGGCTCACGAAATCATCGGGCAGGCCATCTGATTTAGTGAACGTTCTGAAAATTTTCGGCTTGCCCCCAGCCTGCGGGTCTGTTGACTCTTCTGCCGACATAACGTTAAGGCCCGCCGCCGTAGCGAACCACAGATTTCCCGCCTGGTCCAGTGCTATGCTGGAGATCACATTGTTTGGCCTTCCGTGCGCAGTAGTATAGGTAATTAACGACTTACCGTCAAAACGGGTCACGCCCCAGCCATCGGTACCAAACCAGAGGTTGCCCTTTTTATCTTCAGCTACACAACGTACCCAATTATTTGCGAGTCCCTGTATCTTAGAATAGTTAGTGAACGATTTACCATCATCACGGCTCACGCCGCCGCCCGCGGTGGCCAGCCAGAAGTTACCCTTTGAATCCTGCGTCATATACCATATGATATTGCGCGAGAGGCCTTCATTCATGGTATAGGTATTGAATGATTTGCCATCATAGCGGCTCGCTCCGCCGCCAGCGCTGCCAAACCAGATGTAGCCATCTTTGTCTTCCGCTATGGTCATTATATAATTACTGGTAAGACCTTGTGCGGTCGTATAATTGGTAAACGATTTGCCATCGAAGCGGCTTACACCGTAGCCGTAGGTACCCAGCCAGAGGTTCCCTTTTTTATCTTCTGCCATGCAGCTTACAAAATTATCAGCAAGTCCGTGGGCGGTGGAAAATGCGGTAAACAGTTTGCCATCGTAGCGGCTCACACCGCCACCACCTGTGCCAAACCAGAGGTTGCCTGTTTTGTCTTCAGTTATGCTGCAAACAGTGTTATTGCCAAGCCCTTGCCCAATAGAAAATGTGGTGAAAGATTTTGAACCATTCTTCGGCGAAGCGGAAGGGTCGTAACGGGTCACCCCGCCTCCTTGTGTACCGAACCATAGATTTCCGGACTTATCTTCAACTATACCCCTTACAATGTTATGGGCGAGTCCCTGCGCGGTAGTATAAGTTGTGAATAATTTTTCGCCAGCCCTGGGCGGGGTAGCGGGATCGTAATGGCTCACGCCGCCTCCCTGCGTGCCAAACCATAAGGTCCCTTTTTTGTCTTCGTATATGCTCCAAACTCTGCTGCTGATAAGCCCGGCGTCGGTCCCGAAAATGGTGAATGCTTTCGGGCCGGAAACCGAAGGGTCATAACGACAAACTCCGCCGCCATTTGTACCAAACCAAAGTTTCCCCGTTCCATCTTCGGCCATACTAATAACTGCATTGTCCGGCAATCCGTTCTGAGTAGTAAAAACAGTGAATTGCTTGCCAGGCCGCGCCACGGGATCGTAACAACACACGCCGCCGCCGTCGGTGCCAAACCACATCTTACCGGTTCTGTCTTCGACAATAGTCCATACATTATTATTTGCCAGTCCCTCTGCTACAGTATAAGTGGTGAATACTTTGCCGTCGTAGCGGCTCACCCCGCCTCCCTGCGTGCCAAACCAGAGATTTCCCTTCCTGTCTTCGGCCATACTTAAGACAGTGTTATTACCCAGGCCCTGGGCTGCGGCAAAAGTGGTAAAAGACCGTCCGTCATATCGGCTCACCCCGCCGCCATCCGTGCCAAACCAAAGGTTCCCCTTTCGGTCCACTATAGAACAATTGACCCCATCCAGCGCAAGTCCATTGTCGGTAGTAAAGTTGGTGAAGATCGATATCCCGCCATTTCCCATCATAAAGGGATTGCCTGCCGAGTCTTTGATAACATCACCTTTTGCATTCTGCAGTACAGGTAGTGTTTTATTTACCGGGGGCTCTAGGTTTATTTTGCGTACCACCTGGCCTTTATCGTTGATGACTGAGTAGCTTTGACTCTTCGCGGGAACGGGCACAAACTGTGGTTTGGGCAAAGCATCCAGTGGTCTCGTTTTAGGCTACAGGCTATCCGGAAGGTTTGCCAATATGGTTATTTGCAGTGGCGCAAGGGTGTCTTGCCTGGGCGTACTTTGGGCAGCATCAGGCCTCTGCCTGTTATCCGTGCAGGAAAAAATAAAAAGGAGGAAGAAAAATATTGAAGCCAGTTTGTTCATTTCTCAACCATATATTTAGGATGTCAGTTTTGCGGCACTTATCCAAGATATAATTTTTTGTTTTGTAAAGAAAAGAATGATGAAAAATAATCTATATGTAATCGCATTAGGAGCACAAGGAAACCGGTCGGCGAAATATTCAGCTAACACCCCATTGTAATATCTTGTGTATATTTGTTTACCAACATCTTAGAAGAGAAATGCAGTTAGCACAAAGATTAAGTTCTATAAGTGAGCCTCAGACAATAAAAATGGCCAAGCTGAGCCGCGAGTTGAAAGCAAAAGGTATCAACATCGTAGACCTCAGTCTTGGTGAGCCCGACTTCAAAACTCCTGAACATATTTGCAATGCGGCTGTTAAGGCCATGAACGATGGTTTCACAAAGTACACGCCGGTGGCAGGCTTCGGCGATCTCCTGGATGCCATCAGCATAAAACTGAAAAGAGATAATAATCTTGATTATCCTGCCAGCCAGATCATTGTTTCCACAGGCGCCAAGCAATCTTTGCTGAATGCAGTTATGTGCCTTGTTGACCCGGGTGATGAGGTGATCATACCCACGCCGTTTTGGGTGACCTATGCTGCCCAGGTGCAGCTGGCGGGTGGGGTAGTGAAGTATGTGCCTTGTGGTATAGAGAACGATTTTAAGCTTACTCCGGAGCAACTGGAGGCGAGCATCAGCCCCAGGACCAAGCTGTTTATGTATTCATCCCCTTGCAATCCTACTGGTAGTGTATACTCCCGCGAGGAGCTCGCCGGGCTGGCAGAAGTGTTCAAGCGGCATCCTCAGGTGTACATCATCAGTGATGAGATATACGAGTACATCAACTATACAGGCAGGCATGAGAGCATTGCGCAGTTCGATGACATAAAGGATAGGGTAGTGATCATCAACGGTATGTCTAAAGGCTTTGCTATGACGGGCTGGCGCCTGGGCTATATGGCCGGCCCAAGGGAACTGGTACAGGCATGCGATAAGTACCAGGGCCAGGTAACCTCCGGCACCAATTCTATTACGCAGAAAGCCTCGATAACCGCGCTGCTGAGCGATCTCGCGCCAACTTATAAAATGGTGGAAGCCTTCAAACAGCGTAAGGATTATGTGATACCGGCGCTCAAAAAAATGCCTGGAGTAAAGTGCAACAATCCCGAGGGGGCTTTCTATGCGTTCCCTGATATCAGTTCTTTCTTCGGAAAGAGCTATGGCGGCGTCAAAATAAATAATGACGAAGACTTCAGCATGTTCCTGCTCAATGAGGCGCATGTGGCTACGGTATGCGGCAGCGCATTTGGCGCTCCCAATTGCATCCGCCTGTCTTTTGCCACGTCTATGACCAATCTTATGGAGGCGATGGAAAGGATCAGCACGGCGTTGCTGAAGCTCAGCGCGTAACAAATGATCGATCTTCTTTTCTAATTGCTATTTGCGTTATCAGCAGGTACTTTTGCCTTGTGCGGATTACCCTTTATTCCATTTGGGTGTAGTAATGATGGGCGCGCGGCTGGTTGTGCGCCATTCTGTGCCGGCGGAGGATTTGGGGCTGGTAAAGGCGGCGCTATTGGCACCGGCACCGGTGTTTTCGTTGGTGGCAACTGGGCCTGCAGTTTATTGACTACCGGTATAATGCGGGAATATACCGTATCGAGTTCTTCGGGATGATTCTTATACCATTCCATGCTGTTATTAAACTCCTGCTCTGTTATCTTGTAATGCGCAAAGATCCGCGAATAGAAGGCGGTAAGTGAATCCACATTCTTGGAGCCTGCCTTGTGCAAACTATCCTTAACAGAGATGCTGTAAGCCTCCGCGAAGTTTACATCCTGTAATACTTTCTGCATCACTTCCTTAGATAAATGATCCCCCGAATAGTCGCTGCGCTGCTTACATGAAAACACCAGGAACAACGAAAAAACGATCAGTAAAATACGGGGCATGTGGTTTCGGGAATTGGTCCAGATAGCTATCGGGATGGGATTTGGAATTTGGTCTTTGTCTTTGGAATTTTCCACCGTCATCGAAGCGCATTGTACTTCGGTGCATTGGGTACGTCCATTGTATTGAGCAAAGTTATGTATTGTGTGCGTTCATTTTTCGGCGCCTGGCCCAGCAGGTGCATGATCTCATCGCTTTTGGCATTAAAGAAGAACTGCAGGTAGACAGAGCTTGGGTTTTCGCGGTTCACTTCATATAGCTTTCTTAAGTTAGACAGTATGCGGTTGCGCGCCTCTGCCGGCTTGGCATACATGCTGTCCAGTCCCTCGCGGTGCATGCTGTACCATACTTTGCGGATATCAGAGAACCGGGTGTTGAGCATCTGGTCCACGATCCAGTAGCGGTTATGGGTGCTTTCTACATTCTTCCATCCGGTGATGCCTTTCCCGTCGGGCGCATTGTTTACTACGTTCTGTGCCTTTTTCAGGTAATTGGAGCCGCCATTCGGAGCGAAACTATCGTAGTCGAGCGCAAGTACGAGGTAGGAGTAATAAGCCAGGATAGCCGTAAGATTGCCTGAAAGCGCATCTGTACCGGATGCCTGGTTGTCGTCAAAGTGCATTGGGTTGAACGGGGAAAATTTGAAAGAAACGTCCTTGTCAATATAGTCTATAAGCTTAGAGGTGTAAGCGGAGTTATAGACCGGCCGCGTAGCCTGTATGCTCATAGTGGCGCTATAGGCTTCCGGGTCTCCGCTCACATTGTTCGCGGTCAGGTTGATGAGAATGTTGCAATCTATTTTCTCAGACGCTGCAAATTCATCGGTGGTCCATTTATGGCCATTCAGGAACTCCATTATGGCCTTCTGCATATTGCTGAAAACCTGTGGGTCTATACCAGACCCTGTGATCTTATCGTGCATCACGGTAACCCGGCAATTCAGCTCCTGGGCCTGCGCTACCGCACTGATCAGCAGTATGAGTATTATATTAAGCGATCTTTTCAGCATGTCTCAATTCTAAAATATGGTCAACGATCGACGCCGCAGCGTCTTTTTTACTCTGCAATGGCAATGCCACATTCTTTCCATCCCTCGTCAATAGCGTGATCTTGTTGGTATCAACGGCAAATCCCGCTCCCTCGTCTTTCAGCGAGTTCATGGCTATCATATCCGCGTTCTTCCGCTTCAGTTTCTCTTGAGCGTGCTCCAGTTCATTATTTGTCTCCAGCGCAAAGCCCACTAACGTTTGCCAGGGCTGTTTTATTTTACCCAGGCTGGCAAGAATATCATCTGTTTTGGTGAGCGCTATCGTAAGTTCACTGTCCTTCTTTTTTATCTTGTCTGTAGCCTGTACCGCCGGTTTATAATCGGCAACCGCCGCCGCAAGCACAGCTATTTTAGCGTCTGCAAATACCGCCGTGCATGCTTCATACATCTCGCGTGCGCTCTCCACAGCTATGGTCTTCACTTGTGCGTGATAAGTATGCTCATGAGATGGGCCGAGGACCAGCGTCACCTGCGCGCCACGGTCGGCAAGGGCTTCTGCTATAGCTATACCCATTTTACCGCTTGAAAAATTGCCGATGAACCGCACAGGGTCCAGGCGTTCGTAAGTGGGACCAGCCGTTACCAGTGCCTTTATTCCTTTTAAAGGTTTATTCTCATCAGAAAAGAAAGCGCTGAGATGAGCGACCATATCCTCGGGCTCGGCCATACGCCCTTCACCGATAAGGCCGCTGGCCAGTTCGCCATGTGCAACCGGTATTATATGATTGCTAATGCTTCTTACTTTAACGATGTTAGCCCTTGTGGAAGGGTGCAGCCACATATCTTCGTCCATAGCCGGGGCAATGAATACCGGGCAGCGGGCGGATAGGTATACCGCGCAAACCAGGTTGTCACACAGTCCGTTAGCCAATTTGCCAAGTGTATTCGCGCTGCATGGGGCAATGATCATAGCATCCGCCCATAGACCCAGCTCCACATGGTTGTTCCAGGTGGAGCCATCGTTTACATTGGCCAGCACCGGGTGCTTGGATACAGTAGCCAATGCAAGCGGGCTAACGAAATGCGCCGCCGCATCTGTTACCAGCACTTTTACATCTGCACCGGCTTTTATCAGCAGGCGCACGAAGTGCGGCGTTTTATATGCCGCAATGCTTCCGGTAACCGCCAACACGATCTTTTTCCCTTGTAAGGACATGCTTCAAAGTTACGTTTTTTAGTTATAGGTGTATTGAGTGAAAAGGTTAAAAGGTTAAATGGTTGATAAGTTGAAAAGTTATAAAGTGAAGGTCGTAAAGTACGGGAAGTTGCCATGTGAGTTGAGTTCTGGGGTATTATCTCAAAATAATAGCTGAAACCGTCATTATCCACAAAACCTCCCAATTCCTTAATAACTAAATCTCAATTCCCAAGCCAAAGGTTTTGGAGAAATCAAAGTTTGCTCTATCTTTAGCCTTCGTAACCAATAAATACCATAGCTTAAAAGCCATTTTATGATGAAAGGAAAGATACCTGTTTTGTTGTTTGCTTTATTAATGATCTGTTTTGCACACCGCAGTTTTGCACAGAGAGGAAAGAGCGAAATAGCAGTAGGCTATGGGTATTACAGCATTTACAGCTTTTACAATGGTGCACCGTTAA
>CAINOM010000605.1 GCA_903851455.1 uncultured Bacteroidota bacterium
ACGGGTATTCCTGCAAGGCCCGCACTCCAGGTGGCAGGAATTTACATTTCTTATTGATGTTGTAAAAGAGTTCATTCACGGCTTTCGCAAATTTCACTTTGTTGGGCCTTGCGTTACTGTATTCGGCTCTGCCCGGTTCACTGAAACTCACCCGTACTATCAGCTTGCACGCCACATGGGGCAGGAGATCGTCAAATTAGGCTTCACGGTAATTACCGGCGGAGGCCCGGGCATCATGGAGGCTGCGAACCGCGGCGCCAAAGAAGCGGGCGGCCATTCTATCGGTTGCAATATTGTTCTTCCGATGGAGCAAAAACCAAATAAGTATCTCGACCGGTGGGTCAACATCAAATTCTTCTTTATCAGGAAGGTCCTGCTGACAAAGTACTCATACGCCTTTGTCGTGCTGCCCGGTGGTTATGGCACACTCGATGAGTTTTTCGAAGCCATCACCATGATACAAACCGGCAAACTGTTTAAATTCCCCATCGTTCTTATGGGCAAGGACTATCACACCGAGCTGGAAAAGCATATAGGACGAATGATCAACGAAAAAACGATCAGTGCTGAAGACGCTACGCTGTACCTGTTTACGGATTCTGTTGGCGAAGCAATAGTGCATATCAGGAAGCATGCTATAGAAAAGTTTGGTCTTAAGCAGAAGAAGGAGATCAAACCATGGGGCATACTCGGAGAAAAAAGACTCAAACGGCGCCTCTCATAGACGGCTGTTCATTTAAGCAGGTGATAAATATCTTTACCATACTTCACACAATCTCCCTCCACAGCGGCGGTCATATACACCACAAATACCGGAACAGCCGCTCTTAATTTCAGCTCCACCGGCTCTTGTTGTTTAATACAGGCGGTCAGGAAACCGGCATCTAGTTTATTATCTAACAGGCAATTCCCCAGTTCTATCGGGTTAGAAACTCTTATGCATCCGTGGCTCAGATACCTATTATCAGACAGGAATGCAAGTTTGTAATTTGTATCATGCATATACACATCAAAAGGATCGGTAAGATTAAACTTTATCACGCCAAGTGAATTATCACACCCGGTACACTGCCGGATCGTGTACGGAAAATAACGTCTATTAAAAGCAGCCCAATCCAGGCTAGCCGGATCAACGACTTTGCCATTGCTGTTGAGCACCTGCATATTCATCTCTCCGATTTTCGCCAGTGATCTTTTGAATAACGGCAGCAGCTCTTTCCTCGCAATACTGGCAGGCACGTTCCAGTATGGATACAGGATAACCTTGTTGCACCAGGTCGCCAGCCGGGGTGTGCGCGTTGAATATTTCCCCACTACAACTTTCGCAGTCAGCCTGATCGTGTCGTGATCGTAAAGGCTGAGTGCGGCGGACGGGATATTCACTACAATATATTTATCGAAGTGAAAATGCTTTATCCACCGGTAAAGACTAATACTCACCGCTAACTCCTTCGCTTTCCTGGTATTCCCGGAATCAATTTGGTGCCGCAGCTCCTTCTTAAATACAGCATAGAGGTTATCACCGGGTTCTAATGACGCGCAATATGCGTGCAGGTCACCACAATTAGCCAGCCCCAGCAACCACGCTAAAACAAAGCTGTCTGCCGTTGCCTTATATACACCGGAAATTTCGTCGTTACTGATATAGTCGCTGATATGGCTGCCCATGAAAATATCAGTGGCAAATCTTATCACAGAACTGGTAAATAAAGTATCTGACCGAACCAACTGCTCTGTGGACACACCCACCGTATTCATACCAGGCAGCGGATAATCCGCGCTTTTGAGCCCATAATATTCTGCACTGTCAATGATCTCTGAAATCCTTGCTCTCAGGCTACCCCTGGCGATTAGCGTGTCGTACCAGAATAGCTGTTTACCGGCCGCTAAGTAAAATTTATTAACCAGGGAAACTTCGCCGACACGCTTCGTCTTTGTTACATGGCGATTCTGCGCGCCCGTTTCCGTAGCGATCAGGCATAACAAAAGCATAAGCAGCGACCTTAAAAAACGCATATAATGGTTTGTTCCGGTCACTACCTTAAGGATTTACCAAACCGTGCATGATACGCTATCTCCAGCGCTTCCCTGTGGTCGGGGTGTGCGATACCGATCAGCAACCTGGCCCGTTGCTCCATATTCATACCATATAAATTAACGATGCCATACTCTGTTGCTACATAATGAATGTGCCCACGGGTTGTCACCACGCCGGCACCTTCTTTTAAGTTGGGCACAATGCGCGACAAACCCTTTGCTGTATTCGAAGGAATGGCTATAATTGGTTTGCCGCCCTCTGACAGAGCTGCGCCACGCATAAAATCCATTTGTCCGCCAATCCCGGAATACTGGTATGTGCCAATAGAATCAGCGCACACCTGGCCGGTGATATCGATCTCAATAGCACTATTGATAGCTACAACCTTAGGGTTTCTGCATATCACATAAGTATCATTCACAAATGATGCGCTAAGACAATTGATAGACAGATTATTGTCTACATAGTCGTAGATCTTGCGGGTACCTAATACGAATGTGCTGACAGTTTTGCCAGGCAGTACTCTTTTCAATGAGTTATTGATCACGCCATTTTCTATCAGAGGAATGATACCATCTGAAAACATCTCGGTGTGAACACCCAGATTTTTATGTCCGCCAAGCGACTGCAGTACGGCATCCGGAATAGCGCCAATACCCATTTGCAGCGTACTCCCGTCTTCAATTATTGAGGCTACCTGCTCCCCGATCATACGGGTTGTCTCATTTCCTTTTAAGGCATAATTTAGTTCTGGCAGGTCAGCGTCTTCCCAGGTCATCGCATCAAAGCGCGAAACGTGGACAATACCCTCACCCAGTACCCGGGGCATGCGGGGATTTACCTGTGCTATGATCTTTTTTGCGTTCCTCACCGCGCTTATAGCTATATCAGCCGATGTGCCCAGGGTGCAGTAACCATGAGCATCCGGAGGCGAAACATGCAGGATAGCCACATCAATTGGCAGAACCTTTCTATCGAACAATTGCGGTATCTCACTCAGAAAAACCGGCAAATACTGCCCATAGTCGGAGTTTGCCCATCCCCTCACATTCTCTGATACAAACAGGGAATTCAGGTAAAAACTTTTTAGCACTTCGGGGCGGTTCCAGTCTATCTGCCCATAAGTGCTGATCGCCATAAGTTCCACACCGTTGATCTCACCTGCGCGGTTAAGTAATGCATTTACCAGCCGGAGCGGAGTTGCTGCGCTGCCGTGTACAAAGACCCTGCTGTTACTTTCCACCACGCGCACGGCCTCTTCTGCTGTAACATATGGATATTCCTTCAACTTGTTCATAAGCAGCAAAAATACCGGCTGCAGGAAAAGACCGTCCTGATATGAAGCAGATGATCTCATGATTATTGTCATCATTATTGCCCCATCCGGCATCAATCTTTGCAGAAATATATTTTATGAAAAAGATATTACTGGCTTTCGATGGCGAGCATTTTTCACATTCTATTTTTGATTTTGTAAAGCACATGAACACGCAGCAGCCTGTTCTGGCTGTTGGCTGCTTTCTGCCGTCAGTAGATTATACGGAGCTTCTATATTCCTTTGGGGGCGTACCGTCCGGGCCATTTTATATGGCGGAAGCGGTAAAGGGCAATCCCGAAATTGTAGCAAGAAATGTTGACTACTTCCGCAACTTGTGCGCACAAAACGATATTGCCTGCTCCATACATCAAAGCGATGCTAAACATATAGTAACAGCAATAAAGCTCGAAACAAGATATGCAGATCTCCTGTTAATTGAAGGCAAAACATTCTATGAAAACCTGGGGAAAGACACCCAACAGGATTATGTAACAAATGTTTTGCATGAGGCGGAATGCCCGGTGATCATAGTACCGGAAAACTTCAACACACCCGAAAGCCTCATCTTTGCTTACGATGGCAGCGAACAATCTGTTTTCGCTATCAAACAATTTCATTACCTGTTTCCGTTCTACACAGACCTGCACGCACTCCTGGTATACTTCGCCTCCAAGGAAAAACAATTACCCGAGCGACAAAACATCCATGAACTGCTGGATTGCTATTATAAGAACACGGTGATCACAAAAATGAACATCCGCAACAGGGAGGAGATCGCAGGCTGGCTGCAGGCAAACAGGAATATCATGTTCGTTTGCGGTTCGTATGGTCGAAATGTGCTCCGCGAGCTCTTCCACCACAGTTTTGCATCAGCTATAACAACACAGAGTCAGCAACTCCTTTTCATTGCACACAAGTGAGGGCTGCAATCTACATCCAAACACAACCAAACCGTATCCCAAAGACCTTCAAATGACTACTGCACAAAAAACATTTTCACAATAGCTTTTATAATCCTGACCATAATCAGGTTTTCACTTGAGCATGGTCATAAATTCTCCTTTTGCCCGCAATTAGTTTTGTCATCATAAAATAAGTAAATGAGCGCATTAATCGTATTGGTCTTAATCAGTTTGTTAGTTGCCGGCTCTTTCCTCGGCGCCTTCATCTGGAGTGTCTACACAGACCAGTATAGTGACCGTGACGGCGCAGCGATGAGAATGCTTTTCGACGACGACATCCAAAAAAACAACAAATAACACTTCCAAAAACATGACTATGGAGTTAAATGCAAATCTGACCACGCAAAATGAGCAGTACTACTACGACAATAAAATTGTAAAGTGGTTCGCCTATGCCACTATGTTTTGGGGAATAGTAGGCATGCTTGCCGGCCTACTGGCTGCATTCCAGCTGGTATTCCCGGTCCTTAACCTGAACACCGCGCAAACAACGTTTGGCAGGGTGAGGCCGGTTCATACAAATGCGATAATATTCGCCTTTGTGGGTAACGGTATTTTCATGGGCGTTTATTATTCACTGCAGCGGCTCTGCAAAGCGAGGATGTTCAGCGACAAGCTGAGCAAATTCCATTTTTGGGGCTGGCAATCCATCATTGTGCTCGCGGCCATTACGTTGCTGGCGGGATATACTTCCGGTAAAGAATATGCCGAACTGGAATGGCCGATAGATATACTCATCGCTGTTGTATGGGTGGCATTCGGATGGAACATGTTCGGAACGATCCTCAAAAGACGCGAACGGCACCTCTACGTAGCTATCTGGTTTTACATTGCCACTTTCGTAACGGTCGCAATGCTGCACATCGTCAACTCCGTTGAGCTGCCTTTCTCCTGGATGAAGTCTTATTCATGGTATGCAGGCGTTCAGGATGCATTGGTGCAATGGTGGTATGGCCACAACGCAGTTGCGTTCTTCCTTACTACGCCTTACCTCGGTCTTATGTATTACTTCCTGCCAAAAGCAGCCAACAGGCCGGTATATTCTTACAGGCTTTCCATCATCCACTTCTGGGCACTGATATTCCTTTATATCTGGGCAGGTCCTCACCACTTGCTTTACACCGCCCTCCCCGACTGGGCTCAGTCACTGGGCACTGTGTTCTCAATAATGCTGATAGCGCCATCATGGGGTGGTATGCTCAACGGTCTATTCACATTACGTGGTGCATGGGATAAAGTAAGGGAAGATCCGGTTCTTAAATTTATGGTCGTTGCTGTTACCGCATATGGTATGGCCACTTTCGAAGGACCGATGCTCAGTCTTAAGAGTGTTAACGCCATCAGTCACTTCACAGACTGGACGATAGCTCACGTACATGTTGGCGCACTGGGTTGGAACGGCTTCCTCACCTTTGGTATTCTCTATTACCTGATACCAAAAATATTCCGCACAAAACTATATTCAGTAAAGCTCGCAAATCGCCACTTCTGGATCGGCACGCTGGGTATAGTATTCTATGTGGTACCAATGTACTGGGCTGGATTTATGCAGAGCCTTGCATGGAAAGAGTTTACACCCGAGGGAACATTAAAATATCAGTTCCTCGATACTGTAAAGCAAATGCAGCCTTTCTATGCGATGCGTGGTGTAGGTGGTGTGTTATTCCTCATCGGAGCATTGATCATGTGCTACAACCTTTACAAAACAGTTCAGGCCGGTAGTGCGCTTAATGACGAAGCAGCAGAAGCTCCAGCACTTACCAAAGTATTTGTACCACACAGCACACAACACTGGCACAGGTGGATCGAACGTCGCCCAATTCAAATGCTCGTTCTCAGCCTGGTACTTGTAGCCATTGGCGGTGCCATAGAAATGATACCAACTTTCATGGTCAAATCAAACATACCCACGATAGCCAGTGTAAAACCATACACTCCGCTTGAACTGCAGGGAAGAGACATATACGTTCGTGAGGGTTGCTATCTCTGCCATAGCCAGATGATACGTCCGTTCAGAAGCGAGGTGGTACGGTACGGTGAATATTCAAAAGCTGGAGAATTTGTTTATGACCATCCGTTCCAGTGGGGCAGCAAGCGCACAGGGCCAGATCTGGCCAGGATAGGCGGCAAGTATCCGGATAGCTGGCATTTCAACCACATGTATGAGCCATCCAGTATTTCACCCGGCACCATCATGCCTAACTACCCCTGGCTGTTTAGCGCACAGATCGACACCGGACTGACAGGCGCAAAAATAAGAGCGATGATCACTCTGGGCGTGCCATATGCGCCGGGCTATGACAAGGTCGCTAACGATGAACTGATGAAGCAGGCGACAGGTATAGCTAACAACCTTGCAAAAGACAAGATCACGGTGAAGCCCGATAAGGAAATAATAGCATTGATAGCCTACCTGCAGAGAGTGGGAACCGACATCAAACTGGAACACAAAAAAGAAACGGCTAATAAATAAACATCATGAAATTCATACACTATCTCGAAAAGATAACCGGAGTTGGCATATTCCCGTTAACCTCCCTGACCATATTTTTCGTCTTCTTCATCGCAATGGCCGTTTGGACATTGAAAGCAGACAAAAGGTATATCAGCGCACTCAAACAGATACCATTTCCTGAAGACGGCAATCAGTAATTTCTTAAAAAAGACAAACAAGCCTATATGCATTTCAATAAGAAGAACATTTTCCTTACAGCGGTCAGCATTTCATTGCTCCCACAGCTAAGTTTTGCGGCATCAGCTACGACTGACGACAAAAGCGCTAACTACAACATGACACTACTGTGCCTGGTTGGCCTCATCCTGATCCTGCTGTTCGTGATCGGCATGTTGGCCAACACACTGCGCCAGCTCAGCTTCGTGGTAAGAGATAAGATGCGCAAAGACCGGGCATCTGGTACAAATGTTGCGAAGGCAATCCTGGCATTGCTTTTCTTACTTCCCTCTTTACACGCCTTTGCAGAAGGAGCCGAGGTGAAGGCACAGGTCGCTGAGTCGATATCTGGTATACCAGTTACGGACTATTACTTCATTGTTGGCATGATAAGCCTTGAAGTCATTGTGATCTTTGCGCTTACAATTTACATGAACCTGTTACTGAATGTAATCAGGAACAAACCGGAATTGGAAGCAAAAGCAAAGGCTGTGATCAGAAGAAGCTGGTTCTGGGATAAGTTCAACAGTGCATCAAGTATTGAAAAGGAAAAGGATATCCTGCTCGATCACGACTATGATGGTATCAGGGAACTGGACAACAGCTTACCCCCATGGTGGAAATACGGTTTTTATCTCACAATAATTGTCGCCTGTATTTACCTCTACCGTTTCCATATATCGCACGATGGTATGAGCCAGAAGGAAGAATATCTTGCAGAAATGCAAAAAGGTGAGGAAGACAAAGCAGCCTACCTCGCAAAGTCTGCAAACAATATAGACGAGAACAACGTAACATTATCTACCGACCCTGCGGATATTGCCGCCGGCAAGGAAACATTCCTGAAAAATTGCGTTGCCTGTCACCTGGCCGATGGCGGCGGGGTTGTAGGTCCAAACCTTACAGATGAGTATTGGCTGCACGGTGGCAGCGTGAAAGACATCTTCAAGTCCATAAAGTATGGATGGCAGGATAAGGGCATGAAGAGCTGGAAGGACGACCTCTCGCCAAAACAGATACAGGAACTCACATGTTTCATAAAATCACTGAAAGGAACACATCCTGTATCTCCCAAGGCACCCCAGGGCGATCTCTATATTGAGGCATCGCAAACGCCAAAGCAAGACAGCACCAAGCCCGAAAAGGTGGTGACCAAATAGGGCACACCCTGCACCAAACAGATCTATGATGACAGAGCAAAAAGCGAGTGGAGAATCGTTCCGGGACAAGGTAGCGACAGTTGATAAAAAAGGTAAGCGCGTCTGGGTGTTCCCCCAAATGCCGGAAGGCAGATTGTTTAACGCCCGCAAAGCCGTTACAGCTGTATACCTGTTACTCTTTTTCGGACTGCCATTTATCAAAATAAACGACCATCCGCTATTCCTGATAAACATCCTGGAGAGGAAGTTTATTCTCTTCGGGCAAATATTCTGGCCGCAGGATTTCTTCATCTTTGCCCTGGGAATGATCGTGTTCATCATGTTCATCGCATTGTTCACAGTTGTCTTCGGGCGAGTGTTCTGTGGTTGGGCCTGCCCCCAGACCATATTTATGGAAATGCTGTTCCGCAGGATCGAATACCTGATAGACGGCAATGCAGCGCAGCAAAAACTGCTGGCAAAAGCACCATGGAATACGGATAAGATCATAAAGCGTGTTAGCAAGTGGGTGGCCTTTTGGCTATTAAGTTTTTTGATAGCCAACACCTTCCTCGCTTACATAATCGGCGTAGACGAATTGCGTAAAATGGTCACAGAACCGTTCATGCTGCATATAGGTTCGTTTGCATCGCTGGCCGTTTTTACTACGGTATTCTTTTTCGTTTACCTGTGGATGCGCGAACAAATATGTACGGTGATCTGTCCTTATGGCCGTATGCAGGGCGTTTTACTCGACCGCAATTCAATGATCGTGGCCTACGATTACAAAAGGGGCGAGGATCGCGGTAAGTTTCACAAAAACGAAACCCGCACTATCGGTGACTGTATCGATTGTGAGCAATGTGTCAAGGTCTGCCCTACCGGTATTGACATCAGGAATGGCACACAGCTGGAATGCATCAATTGTACCGCATGTATAGACGCATGCAACCGGATGATGGATGCAGTGGGTTTGCCGCAAGGTCTCATCAGGATCGCATCTGAAAATAACATTGCCAAGAAACGCAACTGGATATTTTCCGGCAAAATGAAGGCGTACAGCATTGTGATGTGCGTTCTGCTGGGCGTACTTGTATGGTTGTTGGCCAGTCGCTCAGACATCGGCATTACCCTATTGCGCACACCGGGACAGTTATACCAGGAGCAACCGGGCAACCAGATGAGCAATGTATATAACTACAAAATGCTCAACAAGACTTTCAGGGAGAAAGAAATAGCACTGGTGCCGGAGAACTTTAAAGGCACCATAACCCTGATAGGAGAAACAAAACTGAAAATACCTAAGGACGGCACGGTGACAGGGACGATGTTCGTATACCTGGATAAGGGAGCTCTTACGGGTAGAAAAACGAAATTAGAGATAGGCGTCTACGAACAGGGGAAAAAGATAAGCACCATTACCACATCATTTCTGGGACCTTTTACAGAAAACAATTAAAAACTACATTTTATGAGC
>CAINOM010000606.1 GCA_903851455.1 uncultured Bacteroidota bacterium
GGGTTCTTTACATTTACCATGTACTTGCCACTGCCAGCTGCGGTCATTTCACCACCTGCTATGGACACATGTATCTTGTCCATGGCAAAACCGGCAGCAGACACCGTTACTGGGTTAGGAATACCAATATAGAACACGTTCATCTTGTCTGGCGATACTACAGCCGACGGCCTTGCAACAGTGTAGGTTTGTTCCGGAAGTTTGTATTCTTTGATCTCACCGCTGGTTTGTTTCACCCTGATGATACCACTCCATGATTTTTCACCTTCTGATTGTGCAGTCGTTGTGTACAGCCCCTTACCGTCTACAACGTTTAGCTTCTGACCGCCTACCGTGATCTCAGGATCGGACGTAGAGCTCGACGCAGTTAAGAATACGCTGGCCTTGTACTCCTGGCCAACAAGAACGTAGGAGGAAGGTGCAACAGCAACCGCCTCAAAGCGATCCAAAACCAACTGTGTTTTATCGGCATCACCCAGTATCTTTCTTACTACTTCAGACTCACTATTTTTCAGATCCGCCTGTATTTTGGTCAGCGATGTTATCGCTGCCGTCAACGGCACACCTTCTCCAAAGTTGTCATCTTCCCAGGTGGTCTGTACTGATCCCGGCCTTTTTGGCGGATCTTCAGCATTGAGCGCCAACTTCAGGCCGGCCCTGTCACCCGGTTCCATATTCGCAAGTATCTTGTTACGGGTATCCAGTATACGAGCTTTTAAATCTTTTGCCTTCCCTTGGCGGATCATCAGGCGAGGGGAAATGTCAACGTCTGCACGTGCTTTTACATCGCCTGTAACCTCTTCAATTCCTCCACCCTGGTTGATCAGTTCGGTCTTAAGCTGGCCAATGTAGTTGTTAAGGTCGTTGAGATAACCCTGTACTTTCTTCGCTTTATCGTGTATCGGCTGCGCGCGAACCGGGTCATTCTTCAGATTTGTTGCTTCAAACGCAGCAAAACTGTTGGTAACAGTAGACTGCACATTTTTAGTGGATGTTTCAAGGCTTACTGTTAAGTTTCTAAAGGCATCAAGTACATGGTCTGTTACTGTCGTAGCTGCTATTCCTAGCAGTACCAGGTACAGTATACCCATCATCTTTTGCCGGGGCGTTTCTTTTATACCTGCCATTCTTTATGATATTTTGAGCTTATTGTTTAAGCGTATAAGTGAATTTAATAGTTTTCTAAGCGATATAATTCAGTTTCGGGCTTATCTTTTGAAAGCATCCAACTGTGCCTGGTAAACCTTACTCAGATCGCTCAGGTTCTTATTGTAGTTCCTCATACCAACCGTCGCAGCTTCAAATTCCTTAAGCATGGTTGCAGAAGACGCCGTCATCTGGTTGATGGACACCAAAGTCTGAGCGAACTGGCTGAAGCTATTGTTCATATCACCCATATTCTTTGAGAACATCTTAATTCCATCGTCAGCAGCCTGCAGATCTTTGATCATGCCCTGGGATACAGTACTCATCTGGCCAATAGCAACAAGGGCGCTATTGAACTGAACGAAGCCGCCGGAAACCGAAGCCATGTTGTCACGGAATTTCTTAACATCGTTAGTTGTAGACTCCATTTCCTTGATCAGGTTTTGGGTTACATTCATTGACCCGGCAACCTGGTTAACATTATCAACAGTCTTGGTGAAATTTTCGAAACCAGCCTGTAAACGCTCAATTACTTTAGGGGTAATTGATGTAGCAAGCAGATCGTCCAGCTTTCCGCCGCCAGCTAATTTTGGTGATGCTGCAGGTGCCTCATCTTCTTCAGCTGACATAGCCGCAAAACCAAGTATCAAGAAAAGGAATGCCTCTGTAGCAAGCCCTATTGCGATCATATACTCTCCACCTGGATAATGGAGTATCTTAAACATCAATCCAACGATTACGACGCTTGCTCCCCAGGAGATGACGCTGTTAAGTCCAATTTTCTTTGTTCCCTTTTGCTGTTGGTTACTGCTCATAGTTTTTTTTGAATTTGTAAGTGGTTATTAAATTTAAGGTTAGTTTATTTATTTAAATTTTAATTTGTTAACTAGTTATTAAACAAAAATAATTCAAAAAGGATAAAAACAAAGAACTATTGCTTTTTTAATCTGCTCTTAATGCTGCCGGTATTCTTTCTGCGGGTAGCTACCGATTTATTCAGTATTTCCGGAGCTGGCAGTACGCACCTGAAGCCGATATAGCTATGCGACGCATTTTGAAGTTCATTGTCGCGGGTGTAAGGGCTAAGCGCGCGGGCGTTGCTCATAAATGAACCGCCACGAACGACTTTGCGCTTCATCGCATCGGCCTCAGTAGAATCGGCATCGTAAAGGAGAACCGGGTTAACGTCTGAAATAAAGGCAAACGCTGAGGGACTGTATGCATCAAGCACCCACTCCGATACGTTACCAACCA
>CAINOM010000607.1 GCA_903851455.1 uncultured Bacteroidota bacterium
AGGTAACAAGGTGCTGTGGGCTATGCTGCAGAACAAGGCGTTCGACTACTCGACCTTCTATTTCGGGAATTACAAGCTTACAGAATATGATAATGCAGGCATGCCTGGCACCTCCGCCCTGATCACCGGCAAGCTGTACCTCTCTTATGCAAAAGCAGATGCCGCCGGTAACTGGTATTTCCTGGGACAATACTACGATACCGTCAACTTCCCGGGCGGGCCCACATTTGTGAACCCCGCGCCTTTGTCTAACACGCCCTATTTCCTTGCTAAATTCAACAGCAGCACACTGAGTTTTGCCTGGGTGAAGATCATTGGCAGCTCGACAACATTTACGATTGCAGACGGTGCACTGTATGCCGCCATTGACTCGGATACTGTATCATACGTTAGCCGTTTTGACCTCACAACCGGCGATCGTACCGATGTAATTGCACAGACCTTCCGGAGCTACACCTCTGCGCTCGCTGTAGACGGCGGCGGCAACGTTTACCTGGCGGGTAGTTGTGCGTTCTCCGGAATAAACTTTAACGGGCATATCGTGCCAACTACCAGTGTGCCCTACCCTGTTTACATTGTAAAATACAATGCCGATGGATCATATGCATGGCACTACCTGATGTCCGACGTCACTTGCCCACAAAGACAACTGACGCTTGCCAATGACAACGTTCTATATTATTCCGGTAAGATCTTTGATAGTTTTACCTTCGGCGGCTTCTCTGTACACCGCCCCAACTGGGTGTATGATTACCTTGTGTCACGTTTGGACAGCTCGGGGAACATTCTGTGGGTAACACAGCAGAAGGACACTCTTGAAGGAGATGCCAGCGCGGATAATAATTATCATGCAGTCTCGATGATAGACACTTCGCTCAGTGTCTTTGCCCAGGTGAGAGGATATATAGACTGGGGCAATGGGGTGATCACTGACGAAGGGCTCTATGCACACACGGCAGTTGTGAATTATTCGCCAGCCGGCCTGGTGAACTGGGTAAAGCAGATAAAGGGAAATACTGTCGACGCTAAAAATATCGCCGGCAACGGTACGGATATATGGGTTACCGGAAATGTATATGATAGTGCGGCTTATCACTTGGACGCAATTGCAGTCCCTGTCGTGCCCGTCACCTACACGCCTTACTTAGCGAAGTTGCACACTTATTATATCGCTGCCGGGGTGCCCGAACAAAGTAAAAAAGATGAGCAGGCACAAGTAATGCCGGTGCCGGCTGCAAATGTGCTGAACATCAAAATGCCTTCAAATGTTTCTGGTGATGTCCGCATAAGGCTCAGTGATGTTTCAGGCAGGATAGTGTTGGAAAAAACCGTTAATGGCAATGCACCGGCACAGGTAGATGTAAGCCAATACAGCCGCGGTCTTTACTTTATCGATGTTTCGGGAAGCACTTTCCATACTGTCCGGAAAATAGTTCTGGAGTAGGTTACTTACAGGGGGCTTATGCTCCTACCAGGCTTCCGCCGTCTTCATCCATCTCATCAAAACCGATCATGCGGTTCAGGTCGGCATCCCATACCTTAAGGTGAAGGCATGCAGCGATGTCTTTAGGCCTCAGCGTAGTTACCTTAGCCTGCTGCAATTCAGGAATAGCAGCCATTGCCTCGGGCAGACGGTAAAAAGGGATCTTGGAATTAAGATGGTGAATGTGGTGGAACCCGATATTTGCAGTAACCCATTGCAGGAACGGAGGCAGCTTCATATAACTTGAAGATTCCAGCGCTGCATTTGTATACGTCCATTCTGCATTTTTCCTGAAAACCACTCCCGGAAAATTATGCTGCGCGTAAAAAAGGTAAGAGCCCAGCATCTGCGAAAGGAAGAACGGAAGAAAGAAAGTAAGGAACCAGGTAAGCCAGCCGTAATGAATAAAAAGACATACAGCACTGGCCACATGAAGGATAAGCACTACCAGAGAATCCAAATGCCTGCGGAAGCTGCTCATAAACGACTGGATGCACATGCCGAACATAAAGGTGGTGAAGTAGGCAAAGAACATATTTATAGGGTGCCGGATAGCCAGGTACACCATTCGTTCATTTTTACTGGCCTCCATAAATTTTTGTCGGGTCATTATCGGAAATGAGCCTATGCTGGCGCTGAACAATTTTGCATTATGGTTGTGATGGTGATCATGCGACCGTTTCCAGATATTAGGTGGCGTGATCATATATACACCAAAGATGGTGAACATAACATTAGCTACCGGCGCGTTCCGCAATATAGTATGGTGCTGATAATCGTGGAAAATGATAAATACCCGGGACAACATCATTGCCGCAAATATGCTTGCAGCGATACGAAAAGCGACACTACCTGCCTGGGGGATGCCAAGAAATTTAGGCGCAAAAGGCATGGTGCAGTATATGCTGCCAATGAGTAAAAAAAATGAAGTAATTGTAGTGTACCAGCTCCTCCACCGTATCTCTTTAGCAAACGGCTTTGTTGCCAATATCAGTTCTTTCCCTGTAAGCATGTGCAAATTTAAGCAACATTCAGAAATAATAATAGTCAAAGGGACGGATAAGTGTTAAATGTACTCTTATTACGCATTTAATCTACTTATAAAGCCTCTTGATTTCTTTTTTCTTAATTGAATAATAACTAAAATAACTTCTACCAATCCTTGCGAAGCAGTAAAGCGCGGCCGGCAAAATAATATACTACGCACCACGCTATTGCTACCAAGGCATAAGTATGCAATGCAAACGAATCTGAAGACGGTACCATCGCCTTCAGCATGGCTGGAAACGGGAATGGCAGCAGCTCATCGCTCGCCTGCAGCATCAGCAAATTCCCAAACGGTCTTGGCGTATAACTATTAATTACCCACTTGAGAATCGATTCTACGAACAGGGAGTACAACAAAAACAAACCAATAGCAAGTCCGCTTCGTCTTATCAGCAATGCCAATAATAACGCGAAACCCAGGTAGTCGAGCGACAATAAAAAGAAATAACCCAGTTGGCGAAACTCACTGAAAAAACCATTAAAACTGTGCGAATGCTGAAATCCTAATATAGCCCCCACCAATACGACACTAATTGTAGTAGCTGCACTTAGTACTACAACCAGTAAAACTTTGGCGTGATAGAACTGCATCCTGTTCCAACCATCTATTACATTTTGCCTGTTCGTGCGATAACCATATTCATTGGTCGTAAGAATGATCACGATAATGGAAATGAACATGATGAACACACTGGCCCAATACCCGGTATTGCTCCACCCTTGCGGAAAAGAGTAATCTGAATTGATAATGCTGATACCGGGACCATCGCCTTTCTTATGGTTGCCGATATTAATATTGCCCTGTGCAGCCTCGTAGTTCCATAGGAACAGCAGTATGAGGAACAAACCAGCAAGTATCCAGAAGGTGCGATACCGTTTTATTTTAAGCCATTCAATTGCCAGCAATTCCATCATAAAATATTTTTTGTATTAACCCTTCTTTGCAAAAAAAGGACATTTTCAAATCCGTACATTTTCAATTTAATTCGTCAGTTCCATAAATTTCGCCTCCAGGCTCTTCTTCCTGAGCAGTAAATGAGAAAGTACTATCCCCTTGCTGATGCAGAATTCATTCACCTGAGCCGGACCTATGTTTGTATCGCAGGCCAGCTGGAGCGTATTGTCGGTAAGCCTTATCTTTTTTATGCCGGCCATTCCTTGCAGCGCCGTTTGTAGCCCAGCCATGTCCGCCGCTCTCACTTCCACCTGGTCTTCGCTGATCAGCACTTCATCTACAGGGCCGCTCAGTAACAGGTCGCCCTTCTTCAGAATAGCCACGTGGGTACATACTTTTTCTATCTCGTCCAGCAGGTGACTGGCTATGATTATGGTAATGCCTTCCTTATTAAGTGCGCGTATCAGCTCTCTTATCTCCGCTATGCCTGCGGGGTCCAGCCCATTGGTAGGCTCATCAAGCACCAGCACCTTAGGACCGCCAAGCAGGGCGGCGCCGATCGCAAGGCGCTGTTTCATGCCCAGGGAGAAACTTTGAAACTTAGAATCCTTACGCTCAAACAAGCCCACCTGCTTCAATACCCGGTCACGGTCATCCAGGCCTTTTTGCCTTATAGCTGCGGTTATTTCAAGATTATCGAAGGCAGAGAGGTAGTGGTAAAAATTCGGTGTCTCCAGCAGTGAACCGATCTGCCGGCGCGCATGGTCATGCGGCAGATTGCCCAGCCAGCTGAATGTGCCATTGTTGGCCAGCAGCACATCGAGCACTATGCCCAGCAGTGTGGTCTTGCCACTGCCATTAGGCCCCAGCACTCCGAATACGCTGCCTTCCGGCACATCAAATGATACATTTTTCAGCGCCAGTATGGGGCCGTAAGATTTGGAAATATTGCTGATGGAAAGGACGGACGACAAGAGAAATGATTGTTTAAGTAAATGTAAATAAAAACTATTAGCATTTACACAAAACCAGTAGCGTTCTTTGTTTGTTAATGAAGAATAGGCTAATTTTCTCACCCGCCAATGCGCCGAACAGATGACCAGCGAAGACATTCTAAAATACCGCCTCCACAACCAGCACCTCGCGACACGGTCATTCAAAGACCCGGCAGATGTGGTGAGATACATGGGCGCGGTACAGGCACAGGATTTCGCTGCGGCAAAATGGGCACTTGGCCTGAGGCTTGAAGGGAAAACAGAAGAGGATGTGGAAAAGGTATTCAACAGTGGCGAAATCCTGCGCACCCACCTCATGCGCCCGACCTGGCATTTCGTGGCGCCTGAAGATATTCGGTGGCTGCTCATGCTTACTGCGCCAAGGGTAAAAGCGCAATGTGCATTCGCCTATCGTTACTATTCGCTCACCGATACTATTTGTAAAAAGAGCAACAAAATAATAGCTAAAGCTCTTGCTGGCGGCAAACATCTTACCCGCGACGAGATCGCAACAGCCCTCAATAAAGAAGGCATTGATACCAGCGATCTCCGGCTGATCCATCTGCTGATGCGTGCAGAACTGGACAGTGTAATTTGCAGCGGACCGAAGAAAGGAAAACTATTCACCTATGCCCTGCTCGAAGAACGCGTGCCACCAACAAAAGAACTGACACGGGACGAAGCGCTGGCTAAACTGGCAACACAATATTTCAAAAGCCATGGGCCTGCTACCCTGCCCGATTTCGTATGGTGGTCTGGCCTCACTATGACAGACGCCAAAGCGGCGATGGCCATGGTTTCAAAACAATTTATCAGCGAACAAATAAACGGACAGACCTATCGGTTTGCATCTTCTTTGCAAGCACCAAAGCCACTTGGCAATAAAGCCCACTTGCTGCCCAATTACGATGAATACACCGTTGCCTACAAAGACCACAGCAACCTCATAGACCCAAAGAGTACCGTTGTGACAGATGCGCGTGGAAGTGTGATCTTTAATAATACCATATTGCTCAATGGCAAGGTATCGGGAATATGGAAGCGCACTATTGTAAAAGATAGTGTGGAGATATCCATCACACCATTCCTGAAATATAATAAAACACAGGAGCAAGCTATAACGACAGCCGTAAAGCAATACGGCAAGTTCATGAATAAAACGCCGCTACGTATTTCCTAAGAAACATAAAGGTCCTTCTGCAATGTCTCTCCCGGCTTCACAGCATAGTGGTCAAGATCGGTGATACCGGCCGTTTTCAGTACATCTTCATCAAGGAATAAGTGGCCGGTGCATTCTTTAGATGATTGCCGCAATATCAGCGCGGCGCAGTCGGCAAGTATGGCTGGTGTGCGGCTCTTGTTCATCAGCCAGTCCCCACCGAGGAGGTTCTTCACTGCTGCGGTGGCAATGGTGGTTACGGGCCACAGCGCATTAGCCGCAATACCATATTTCTTAAACTCCAGCGACCAGCCGAGTGTCATCATGCTCATGTTATATTTACTGATGGTGTAGGCCACATAAGGCTCCATCCATTGCGGGTTAAGATCTATGGGGGGCGATAAAGTGAGGATGTGCGGGTTAGCTGATTTCTTAAGAAAAGGCACACAATGCTTGGTAACCACAAACGTGCCCCTTACATTAATATCGTGTATCAGGTCGAAACGCTTCATTTCTGTTTCCTCTGTATTGCTTAGTGTTATGGCAGAGGCGTTGTTGATAAGAATGTCTATGCCTCCAAAGGTGGCTACGGCCTGTCTCACAGCCTCTATCACCTGGTCTTCATCGCGTATGTCGCACTGCACGGCCAGCCCCTTGCCACCTGCAGCGTTTACCTTGTCCACTGTAGCATAAATAGTACCGCCAAGCCTTGAGTCCTCTTTAACAGATTTAGCAACGACCACAATATTAGCACCTTCCCCTGCCAGCTTAATGGCAATGGCTTCCCCTATTCCGCGGCTGGCGCCGGTAATGAACACTGTTTTTCCCTGGAATGACATAGATTTTTATATTAGTTACCGAAGATAAGCCATACACCCGATAACACAACATGCAGGAACACAAGATTTTGTATTACTACAATTCTAAAAATTAACCGTAAGTATCCCTTTAGTCCTGAGCGCTCTTCGCTCCGTTTGTTCGCACTCACCTATTCGCCCTCAACCATAGAAAAATGCATCGGCTCGGTATTACCGGTCCATTTCTGGCCGCAGTGAATGCCGTGTTTTTGCATTACCTGTATTAACTCATCGCTCCATGTGCCCAGTGAACCCTTTGGGTTGTCTTCAGCGTTCAGGTCTATGGCCGCGCCCCAGCTATGCACGGACAGAACCGGGCTTTCCTGTAGGTACATAAGTTTGTAGCTGCAATGAAATGTTCTGATCTCATTGTGCAGGCCCACTTTCTCCAGCTCCAGGAAGGCATCCTGCAGCAACGGCCAGAAGTGTTTATGGATCTTTATTTCTTTTTCGGGAAACCAGGGATGCAATTGCTGCACGTGCCAGTTTATGAGCCACTTACTCTCCCATCCGGGAGTGCGCGGGTCATCGTAGCGCGTATATAAAACTAGTTGCCCGTTTCCCGAGAACGCGGCCGGTATCCGAATATTATCCTTTCCATCAAGCATAACCAAGCCCTCCTTTCAAAATACACAACTACAGGCATAATTACCCTGCCATCACTGCCTGTTTAACACGGAATTGGGAGTTTGGAATTGGGAATTAGGATTGTTTTGGTGGCTAAATACATAAGAAAAAATCGGCTTACTTCCGTGTAGGCAACAATCCAAATTCCACATTGTCCTCCTGCGCGAAGTCGAAGGGCCTAGTTCCCTGGCGCAAGCCGCTGCCTGAGCGCCTCATAGAGTATCATACCTGCCGCCACAGACACATTCAGCGAATCGAAATTATTCACCATCGGTATACGTATCAACTGGTCGGCGCGTTTTAACACTTCCTTGCTGATGCCGGTATCCTCCGCCCCCATCACGATCACGGATGGTATGGTCAGGTCGCTTTCATAAACGGGTACACTACCCTTCATCTGTGTGCCCAGTATCTGTATGCCATTCAGCCGCAGCACATCCATAGCCTGCTGCACAGATGGAGTACGGCATAGCAAAATTTTTCTCAGCGCACCGGCAGATGTTTTAATGGCATCCTCATTTAACGAGGCCGCATGCGAAGTGGGGAGTATTATCCCCTGCGCGCCGCAGCATAGTGCACTGCGGGCAATAGCGCCTACATTGCGCACATCAGTGATGCCATCCAGCAGCAGGAACAATGGAGTCTCGCCTTTCTCTACGACATAAGATATCCCTGCCTGCAGGTCCACATATTGCAGCAGCGATGTCCAGGCCACAATGCCCTGGTGCTGCACCTTGGTCAGGTAGTCCAGTTTCTCCACCGGCACCTGGCTCACAGGAATGTTAAGCTCTTTAGCTTTTTGCTTTATTCTTACAATATCTTCCCCGGTAGCAGTGCGCAGCAAAAATATCTTCTCAATAGTTACCCCCTGCTCCAATGCTTCCAGCACAGGCTTACGCCCCACAAGCAGTGGCAATGATCGTGCAGATTTCATGGGCTAAACGTACGATAAAAAGCGTTACGGGGGAAACGAAAATCGGGAAGTTCAAGTAAAAGCGCACCCAACGGTTTATACAACCCTTTGCAATGGCACTCTCGATTGCAATCAATGCCCATTAACTCTTGGCCCAATTCTTATTGATCTTATGTAATTTTAGATTGCAAAAAACATACGGCCAGTTGCACAAGGCATGAAAAAATATTTTCCTTTTTTTCAGAAATACAGAAAGGCCCTTTTACTGGCACCGGCGTTGGTCATCATCGATGTCATTTGCGAGATCGTGCAGCCGGAGCTTATGTCAAAGATCGTTGACAATGGCGTGAGGCTGAAAAGCCTGACTTATATCCTTCATACCGGCGGCTTAATGGTGGGCTTGTCACTTATTGCCATAGCCGCTAATGTGGGGAACATCTATTTCTCCTCACATGCATCGGTAGGGTTTGCGGCCGAGCTGCGAAAAGGGTTGTTCAGCAAAATACAGGAATTCTCCTTTTCTGACCTGGACAAATTCAGCTCTGCATCGCTGACCACGCGTGTGACCAATGATGTAAATATCCTGCAGGAAGTGATCATGATGTCGCTGCGGCTGTTGTTCCGCGCGCCGCTCATGCTCTTGTTTGCCGTTACCATAGCCGTCCGTATCAATGTCAGCCTGGCATCTGTCATTGCGGTAGCTATACCGGTTCTGGCCGTCAGCATATATTTTATTCTGCGGCGGGGACTCCCCTTCTTTGAAAAAATGCAGCAGAAACTGGATAAGGTTAATGGTGTGATCCAGGAAAATCTTGTCAATGTGCGGGTAGTAAAATCTTTTGTCAGGGAAGACTTTGAGAAGAAAAAATTCGGTTACACTAATGACGAACTGAGAGCCGTTGCCGTTCGCGCATCAGGCATGGTAGTACTTGTGATGCCCGTGATGCAGCTGGTGATGAATGTATCCATCGTGGCTATAGTGTGGTTTGGCGGCAACAAAATAATGGCCGGCACTTTCCAGGTTGGGCAACTGATGTCGTTCATCACCTACATCACCCAGATACTGATGTCGCTTATGATGCTCTCCATGACCATTATGACTTTCTCAAGGGCACAGGCATCTTCAGAGCGCATATTAGAGGTTTTAAATACAGCGCCGGATATTGTTGATGCGCCCTCCGCCAAAGAAAAGAATGTACATGTAAAACAAGGCAAGGTTGAATTTAAAAACGTCTGCTTCAAGTATCATCCTGACAGCGCAGAATAT
>CAINOM010000608.1 GCA_903851455.1 uncultured Bacteroidota bacterium
CAGGAGATAGTGAAGTAACATGAGCGATTAATACTCCGATACAGCGCATGCTCAATACCTGGGTTCCCGCTCTTGTGGTCGTCACCAGGCTGCAACTAAATCCATCCGTTTTTCCTGTACTCTTCGTATCCCACTTTCATGGCCTGTTTTACATGCTTCAGTAATTCTTTATCCGCAGACTTTATATGAAAGCAAGACTTGCCTTTGAGATGTTTTAGAAGATCAGGGGATAATTTGCTCCTGATGTCTTCGGTGTTGGTATAAACAGGCATGTAATAGAAGCCAACATAGCTGCTTTGCAGTATCAGCCCTACGAACGAAACTTCTGTCCGTGCTTTGCCTTGTAGCGTCATTCCGGGCTTTTCAGACCAAAGATCGTACTTGCCCTGTATATCGATCCGGGGCCTGAGGTTGCCTTTTTCGTAAGGCTGCACTTCTTTTTTTAGTGCGTTAAATATTTCGATCAGTTGCTCCTGCGTCAGCCTGGGCACGTTTTTGAATTAGGATTTGGATGCTTCGCTTTCACGTTTACCTATTGTTTCATGATCTTGGTCGTAGTTTTACGTCCATAGTTGTCGGTTATCTCCAGCATGTAGATGCCCTGAGGTAAAGCCTGCAGCGGAATATTATTCCTGCCGCCATTCAACGCGCCCTGCTGCATTACCGTTCCCACTATAGTCATCAGGCGATAGTCGGCGGTGGCCGGAACATCAACATGCAGTATGTCTTTTGCCGGATTGGGGTAAATATGTGACGGCGGTGCAGCCGCGCTATTGACACCTAAAAGCGGGGCGGTGCTATCTACCTGTACCGTGGTATAGACCGTTTGCTTGCATCCTGCGGGAGTGGTAAATGTATAAGAAACCGGGATCAGCCCTCCGCCCGCTGTTGCCAGTGAGGCCGAGTCTGCCCGCGAGGGATCAAACATGGATGAGGTGGTGATAGTAGGCTTCGGTACTCCGGGGCCGGTTATTATTGGCATTGTGGGCCAGCTAAATGTGCCGCCCGGCACACATACGCTGGCAACGGTTGAAAGGTCGAACGGCGGATTGCTGCTGGATACCGGACCTGGAATAGAGAAGGGGCATGCATTTGCCGCAGGAACAATACTTATATCATCGAACGCAATAACCTTGTTCGAATCTATGATCGCCGCTGTGTCGGCATCGTTCCACAAAGAGCTCTGAATGTAAAGAGTGCTTGCATCCGGCGGGCCATTGTAGGTGATCGTGGCCGAATAGTACTTCCACAAAAAGTTATTCGAAACGATATTAAACTCCGCCAACAGATCAAAGCCAGCAGGCATATAACCGGCTGTCACGTAAGTCGACCCGATAACAGGATAAGTATGGCCAATTGCAAACTGGAGGTGGGTGGGAGAATTAGAAATAGTTCCCGCTAAAGCAGTATCCACACCTACCCAAGGCGAAATTGTGCCAATCAGTGACGAATAGGCGGGATCGGTTGGCGTGACGCCGGTTGGTCCACCCAATAAAGCCCAAAAAGAAATCGTATACTGCTGTCCTGAATCGAGCGGAGCAGGTAGTTGTTCCTGTATGCTCGAACTAAGCCATGTGCCGGCGCCGGCATCGCGGCCATCCCAAAAAGCAACATAATAATTATTATCAGGTGCGCTCAAGGGGTGTGGAATTCCATTAAGGAAGTAATAGTAATTGGGCAACTGCCATGCATAATAGGCCCCGACGGAAAGCGAGTCTGCGGCTATTAACATGGCGACACCGTTAACTTCACTCCAGCAGTTTTCCCCCGGTAAGTTGAGGCCGTAGGATCCCGGAATCAGTAAATCCTCAAAGCCGGCGTTGGTCACAAGATTGCAGGCGTTGGGTATACAATTCAGGTTACCTACAAAGACAAACACATAAGTAATGTTTCCCTCCACACCAGATGCATTTAGCGGTATATATCTCAGCAACTGCACACCAAAGTCTGTAACACCGGGCGTGTAAAACACATTACTGCCCACGCCGCCCGAATCGATGTTAACGGTGCCGGAGCCTGTAACTACCTGCAGGCACTTGAAGGATGTACCTGTGATGGACGACATGGTAGCTCCTGCGGCGCGATCATTATCCAGCAGTGTAGTGCCCAGGGACGGGCCACTGATCTGTACGCTCACGCCCGATGTAGTTGAAAAAGCATAGGTGCCGGTATCGGTGATGCCGTCGTTAAAGCCCACTACCTGGGTGCCGGGGCAGGCGGCCCCGCTATAGGTGTGATCGTTGAGGTTTGCGGCATTGCCAAATGTTGTCGATACCGGGTAGCCGATATCACATAATACCTGGCGCTCTTCGGGCGTAAGATAGCGTTTCATAACACCGGGGTTAGTGGTGGCGCTATAGCCGCCCAGGGCGGTGTTTGGTGACGAATTGCTCATCACAAAGTATTCGCCGTTGGTAGTGGCGCAAAGCGGGCAAAAACCGGAAGGAGCATGGCATTGATCATCAAAATGGCTCAGGCTGCCTCCCTTTTCATAACATGCAGGCGTGTAGACCGGGATCTGTGATCCCCATCCGCCAAGATACTGTATTGCAGTAGTACAGACCGTAGAATCTGTCTCACCACCTCCGGTATAAAAACCAGCCGGGCAACCTGCAGTGCCGCCCGGTGACAGTATTGCGCCGGGAGTAGCTGCGGCTGCAGCGTTAAAGCTATACTGGTACATGTTGCACGATGCCGAAGAATCTATTATCAATGGCACAGAGGACATCGTTTGCAGGTGCAAATCGTAGCGGCTGTAATATTGATATTGCGCCAGCGCAGGAGGAGCGTTGTACATGTCAAAAACAGAACGCCCATTATAGTCGATAAGGGTGCAGAAACCCATTATGTGCATCATTTCGTGCAGGATAACGGTGTACATATCAGACTCGCCGGCTGCGGGAGTGGTGTGCATATCGTTGTGCCATGCAATGCTGCCGCCGAAGTTGAGCGCAATAGAGCCGTGAAAATAAATAGCAGAGCCGGCTGTGCCGGTGGTACCCCCGCCAGACGTGGTAACCGGGGGTGCGATGCTCTTAAAGGCATCTACACCTGAATTAAGCGTTTCCCAAACGGTATTATCCGTGATACCTGTTTTGGTGAACGAATGAGGGATATTGAAAAATGGTGTAGCAACGCCGAGGCCGGTGGCAAGCCCACCCCGTACCCAGATGTTCACGGTCTGCCCGCTTGCTGTGCAGGGTGAAGGGATGAAACCAGAGATGTCGGTGAGCACCTGGCAAAGCACGCCGAGGTTAGCGGCTTCTGTTGCGTCGGTTGCGTACAGGTCCATGCCGCAGCCAGCCTCTAGGTATATTCTGAAATAGCCCGGGGTACAACCCGTGTACAAAGTTGTGGGCGCATATGATGAACCGGAAGTAGTGCGGCTCGTTTTTCCCGCGGCACGTTGCCTGGTCTTATTGTCAACAGCGATCTCATCAAGCGAGTACCGCTTGCCGAACCGGTCGAAGACAACATCAAAATAGCCACCGGGTGTGGACTGTCGCGCGGTATGCCCGATAGCGGCCGTTAGTGCATCAGAAGCTGTTTGATGTGACGACTGTGCAGATGTGCGGAATGAAAAAAGCAATGCGCAGCATAAAAAGACGGGTAACAGGTTTGCTCTCATTTTTTTTGAATTTGAAGGGTCAGGGAATGGTGATGGATATTTAAAGTTAATAAATGTTTTGAGAATATTAAGTATAATAGGAAATATATCATAAACATACGGAACTTTTTCAAAAAGGGCAAAATATCTTTGGGAAAGCCTGATTTTACTGGAACAAGGTTGAGTTTTTCCAGAAAATATCTTTTTGCAGGTCAGGCGGTTTAGGCTTTACCCTAAATACAATTGG
>CAINOM010000609.1 GCA_903851455.1 uncultured Bacteroidota bacterium
CAAGCATAAAAGATCCTTTGTTTTTCTTTATAGGCCCCTCCAGCATAAGGCGTGAAGCAATAAGCCCGATTCCGCCCTCTGCATGATATTCCTTCATGTTCCCTTCCTTCATGGATACATCTACCACAGAGGAGAGTCTGCCGCCGTAATTTGCCGGTGCGCCACCCTTTATCAATGTCACATCTTTTATAGCATCGGAATTGAACACCGAGAAAAAACCGAAGAGATGACCTGTATTATAGATCGGTGCATCGTCGAGCAGCACCAGGTTCTGGTCAGGCCCGCCGCCGCGTACATAAAAACCTGAGTTGCCCTCACCGGCCGATTGCACACCCGGCAGTAATTGAAGACTCTTCAAAAGATCAACCTCACCGAATAGAACCGGCAGTGTTTTGATCTGCGCCATCGACAAGGTTACAGTACCCATTTCGGAGTTCCTCACGTTCTCGTCCCTGCGGCCTGCGGTAACTTTCACCTCCTGCAGATTAGTGGCGCTCTGCATTTCCGCATTGTAGGTCTTGCTGGCGATCAGGTTGAAATTTTGTACGATCGTTGTGTAGCCTACATAGGAGTAAGTAACCGTATAGCTGCCCGGCTTTACGGATGCGGAATAGAAACCATACGTGTTTGTCTGCACCGCCAGGTCGGCTTCCTTAATGTATACCGTGCCGGCAATGATATTCTCACCGGTCTGGGCATCACGCATATAACCACTAAGCGATACTTTTTGCGCAAGCAGCGTTACCGGTAAGGTCAGGATGAATAGAAAAAAAAAGAAACTACGGCTGATACTGGTCATTGGTCTAAAGTCTAAAGCAGGTCTAAAGTGTAATTCTTATTTCAAAACGTCTGTTACCTCACCACACTCCAGCATTTTCTTTCCAAAGTAAGGGTTCTTGATATCGCTATCGTCGCTCAGCCAATGAGCGCCTTTTTCGTTGAAGGCCATCGGGCAATATTCCTGGTACACGTGAGCATTCTTCAGGTCTGCAGCCTTAAGCAGACCAAACATAGCGCTGGATAGCGGGCCAAAAGCAAGGCGCTGTCTTTCGCAGGTCTCGTCTTTTAATGAGGATGCGATCTTACTCTGCGTTATTATGGTGTCGATATATGGGCTTAGCGCAGTTGCTGCATTATCCTTCTGTACGTAGTTCTTCAAACTATCGGTAATAGATGCCAGTTCAACGGCCGCTGAATTCGCATTATCAGCTTTCGTAGCAACTAACGCGTTCTTGAGTCCATAATATTTTTCCACGACCGCCATCAATAAATGCGTGCCGCTATCATTGAGCTTGCTCTGAATAGGCGCAGTAGCAACCTTGGGTTGTGTTTTGGTGCTGTCGGTAGTGCTGGTGCTGGTTGTTGTAGTATTACTGTTGCAGCTGATGATTCCCAGCAACCCAACTGAAAAAGCGATATATACGAGCCTCATGAGTAAAAATTTCTTTGCAAAAGTAGGGGATTGGGATGGGAAACTGCGGCCACATTTTTGTTTAAATTATTACTTCTATATTTACAATATTGCAAAACAACATATCTCATGCGCTGTGATTTGAAGTTGCTGTTTGTTATCTCCCTGGCCATTGCGTCAATCAGCATGTCTTACGAGGTATCGAAGGGTCAGCAAAAGTCTGGCAAAATGAATATGACCGATTTTAAGAAGAAATCCAAAGCTTTTTATGACAAGAAGATCGGTGA
>CAINOM010000610.1 GCA_903851455.1 uncultured Bacteroidota bacterium
AGGTACACCATGCCAGTGCTACACAACCGCGTAAACAATGAGGAACTGAAACAACTGATGCTGGCCGAAACTGAGCCGCGCACTACCGTTTCGTTCTACCAATACTTCCCGGTAGCGGACCCGGGCGCTTTTAGCAACAGCCTTTACATCGCTTTTAATGCCCTTAAGGTCTTCGGGCGTGTATACATAGCCCATGAGGGAATAAACGGGCAGGTAAGCGTTCCTGCAAGCAATTACGACGCTTTCAGAGACGCCCTGTATGCTGCACATCCCGATCTCAACGGTATCCGTCTGAATGTTGCCATGGAGGACGATGGAAAATCGTTCTGGGTGCTCCGTATGAAGGTGAGGCCTAAGATAGTAGCCGACGGCATTGATGACCCTACCTTCGACATGGCGCAAAAGGGCAAATACCTGAAAGCGAAGGAGTATAACGAGCTCGCGGAAAAGCCGGGGACCATCATCGTGGACATGCGCAATCACTACGAGTATGAGGTGGGCCATTTTGAAAACGCTATTGAGATCCCGTCTGACACGTTCCGCGACCAGCTGCCTATGGCGGTGGATATGCTGAAGGACAAGAAGGATACCAACATCATTATGTACTGCACAGGCGGCATACGCTGCGAGAAGGCCAGCGCCTACATGCTGCATAATGGCTTCAAAAACGTTTTTCATGTGGAGGGTGGTATTATAGAATATGCCCGTAAAGCCAAAGAAGAGAACCTGCCGCTGAAATTCAAGGGCAAGAACTTCGTGTTTGACGAGCGGCTGGGCGAACGTATCACAGAAGACGTAATTGCGGCCTGCCACATCTGCGGCAAGCCTTGTGATACGCATACCAACTGCAAGAACGATGGCTGCCACTTACTGTTCATTCAGTGTGATGAGTGTGCTGCAAAATATGAAGGCTGCTGCAGCGAAGAATGCCGCCAAGAAAAGAACCTGCCGCCCGACGAGCAGCGCGCACGCCGCGCCGGCCGCGAGAATGGGCCAATGATCTTTAATAAATCAAAGGAGCATCCGTTGCGGAAGCATAGGGATGAGTGGAAAACCCTGTCCCCTGAAGGGGAACCAGAGATTTAGCTGCCGATTTTAGATTCAAGTATTGAATCTAATGGAGCAAGCTGATTTTTGCATATTGTAAATTTTTTATCTTTGCATTGATTATTGAACCGAGTATGCAGAAGCTGATCATTAATATTCCTGATAATAAAATGGCTTTTTTCATGGATTTAGCTAAGAATCTTGGCTTTACTATTGAGAAAAGCGCGCAGAAAAATGTATTGACTGAAAAGCAAATTGATCTGGTTAATCAGGCAAGGATGCAGTTAAAAGAAAATCCGGCTGGTTATCTTGATTGGGACGAGGCGCGCAAAACCTTAAAAGTAGAATAGTTAGAAATATTCCGTTCATGCCCCGGAAGATAAAACTTTACTCACTCGCTTTACGGGATATTGAAAATGGTATTGCATTTTATCAGCAACAACAAAAAGGTTTAGGTAAAAGGTTTGAAAACAAAGTTCACACTACATTTAAAAAAAATCAAAAATTTCCCTTTACTGCATCATTAGCATATGAGAACGTTCGTTATAAAGTGATGGATACCTTCCCTTACATTATTCTTTACGAGATTACCGACTCATACATTTATGTTCATCGCATTTTCCACACTCACCAGGAGCCTCTTTATTAACGTTGGTAATCCAGTTACGTATGAATTTAATGCTGGGAAGAAAAAAACCGCCTTCAAACGAGCAGCTCGCGCGCCGCGCCGGCCGCGAGAACGGCCCCATGATCTTTAATAAATCAAAGGAGCACCCGTTGAGGAAGCATAGGGATGAGTGGAAGCCCCCGCCCCCTGACGGGAAACCGGAGATTTAGCTTTCAATTCTTAATGAAACTGGATTACTAATGTGATCACTCCTTAATGAATTTTCTCACGTCCGTACCGTTGATCTTCACGAAGTATACGCCTGGACGTAATGTGGAAACATCAATCTGCACTTTCTCAGAATTATAGGCCTCTGAATAAACTGTTTGGCCTATGATGTTGTATACATCAATTGTAGTAATCCTACCTGAAATTGAAATGTTTAATTGGCTTAATGCTGGGTTGGGATATATTTCAACATTTGACGGCGTTAATATTTCATTTATGCCCAGAACCGCAATCTGACTAAAGTGGCCGCACTCGGTGCCTCCCTTTCGCACATAACTATATCCTTCATCCTCACCCCTGCCATACATCGCATAGTTGTAGAAATGATAGCCCACCTGCCCATAGCCAATACCGTAGGCAGTTGAAGAATATCCAAACATATAAACATCCGGATCGCCCCAATGATCCTGGAGCAAAATCTCAGCAGAGGAATAGTCAATATTGTCATCGTCGTAAACGTAGACTGCAGTTTGGCACCCAGTGTCCAATGCGATTGATTGAGACGGGTAATAATGGAAAAAATACCCGGCCCGCCATTCTTCCGGCAGTTTATTAAATGAAAACATCAGCGATGTATCGGCAGAAAGACTGGAAGCACCATAACCGCCGGAATAGGAATAAACTCCATATGAGTTTATAGTTATCCAAGTGCGGATCGCAAACGTATAGTCCACTGTGTAAGGTGTTATCGCTTTGGTAAGAATGGTATCAACCGCAACTGTTGTTTTGGCATAGGCACCACCAATCTCAGTTATCTGATCGGAAGATTCGAAAATATTGCCGATATTGAAATCATAAATTTCCATCCTGGTGGGACTGTGAAAAGGGATCAGTTTAAAAGTCAGTTTGTCTGAATCGACTCGATTGAAATAAAAAGGATCGCATCCGCCATCGCCTCCAACAATCGGAAGTCCGAGAAGAAGATCAAAATAATAATCGAAATACCAGACATTCACGTGAATACTATCAGGACGGTGGTAAGGAAATGTATACAGATCAAAGACCTGAACGAAGCCGGAATGCTTACTCAATAAAATCTGAAAATTATTTACCGGATCTAACGTATTAATAACGCCTCCGCTGTCCGCTTCAATAATGATTTTTTTTACCGAATCAATAGTACCCAGAACAGTCATTGTGTCTAAAGCGACCAAGGTAGCCTTGTAAGATATTTGAGTTGTGTCTTCAAAAAATATCCACGAGTCACCCACATGCGCTTGTGTTTTAATAATGATGGTGTCATGCCACAAGTTGTCAAATAAGAATGTACCGTCGGAGTCCTTTATTACTTTTCCACCAAGCCAACTTCCTCCATTGCTATCCAGCGACCCTGAATAATAACAGCCATAGCTACCGCGTGGCGTATGGTACGGATAGTAAATTGTGTCGCTCCCTATTGAACGTACAGAATCAATTCTCATTCCCCGTAGATAGCCGTCGCTATTTGTAAAATACTTGATAGTATTGGGCGAGAAACACTGATAATTTTGCGCTATGCTTCTAAAGGACGAGACGAGGAACAGAAAAAAGCATAGTAATTTTCGCATAGGGGCGGATTTATGAATAAAAAATCACTATAAAGCTAAAGTAAATATTTCGCATTCTGTACTACCATTTTAAATGCTGCTTATCACCCGCTCCAATTCTTTCGCGGGCACCACACCCGATTGCCGCCACGCTACCCTGCCCTTTTTGAAAACGATGAGCGTTGGCACGCCCTGCACCTGGAATTGAGAAGAGACCTCAGGGTTCTTATCTACGTCTATTTTCAGAATGGTTATTTTATCACCCATTGCCGTTTTTAACTCATGCAATATGGGTGTCATCATTTTACATGGGCCGCACCACGTTGCGAAAAAATCTACCAACACAGGCTTATCGGCCTTTATTACTTCGCTGAACTTGTCCATTTGTTTTTAACAGAATATGCCCAAAATCCATACCACGGGTTATTTCCTGTCTATCTTCAGGGATTCGAGCATCTCATCGGTCATTCCGTCTGTATAGATGCCTGCTCCATTTACAAGTACGCCCTTTATGTCATATTTCGGGCAGGAAATGGCGTAGACCGTAGCCTCATCCGCAGGGTCGCTATCGCCCTCAAAACGGTATACTTTATCGATCACAAACTCATTATGAAACACACTGTAGTGGGCATTGCGGCATTTCAGGCAGTTTTGCTGCAGGTTAAAATCCTCCACATAGCCGTCCTGCCTGAGTTTGTTTATCACTTCTGTTATTGTAGTCATCTCTTCCATACTATAAAGTTAATAAGTAATAAGGATACACGCTAAAAAAGTAAAGCCCCGGTCTACGGGGCTTTACTTTTTCTATTGATTGCTTACTAATGCTGTACGGTAAAGCGTATGATCTTCGACTGGCCATTATCACCGGTAATGTTCATCAGGTAGATGCCACCAGGTGTGTTACTCATATCAAATGTCTTGTTCAGTTCGTTGTTCTGCACTGCTGCATTTTGCGTGCTTATCAGCTGACCCAGAAGGTTGTATACCTGGAAGGTAACCGAGTTGATATCTGAGTACTGCATATCACCCTGAACCGTAAAATTGCCGCTGTTGGGGTTAGGGAACAGATCGATCTTATCAAGCCCTGCGGACACATTAGCAACACCCACAGTTACCGGGTGCACTACCAGCGTACTTGCAGCAAAATTAGGCACCGCACACAACAGGTTAGAAGTAACCGTGCACGTCACTGTATCGCGCGCTGTTACATTATTCAGTGTAAACGTGCTGCCGGTAGCTCCCGGCACATCAACGCCATTTACAGACCATTGGTAAGCAGGCGAAGTTCCCGCCTGGTAAGAGTATGCGTTGAACGTAACGTTCGTGCCGGGCATCACATAAGTTCCGGGTGTTGCTGTTATATTTATCAATGGCGGAGAATCTATCACATCCATGATGAGCACATTACTGCTGGCATTAACCGGAGATGGACAGATTATATCACTCGTCATGATACAATAAACCGTTTCCCCGTTTATAAGCGATGATGAAGCCCAGCTGCTGGTTACCGCCCCTACAACAGGAGATGTAGGCCCGGTCATCCACTGGTAAGACGGAGAGATACCACCTGTGATGGTGCTGGCAGTGAAAGTAACCATTGTACCTGCACACACCGTATCTCCGGGATTGGCCGATATCGTTACCGATACCGGGTTAACAGGGCTAACTACAAGCACAAACGTTGCAGTCGCAGATGGACAGCCCGCCATAGTATCTGTAAGTACATAAGTGCCTGCATTAGCGCTGGTCACTGCAATGATCACGGGGTTTTGCAAAGTAGATACGAAGCCGCCGGGACCGCTCCAGCTATAGGAAACGGTAGCGCTGGTATCGCTGTTGGCATAAAGGTTCACATTGCTGCCTTCGCAACCCGGAGTTGTACATGTTGCTGTGGGCGTAGGCGGAATGTCTTTGTTGATAACGATATCTACAGTAGAAGTGCTTGGAGGGCAACCGTTGTGCGTTGTTACCACGGTATAAGTTCCTGCATCAGCCGAGGTGACGCCGGTACCTGAGAAACCGGTATTGGTTGGGTTTTGAAGGCCGGAAGTAAATCCGGTGCCACCAGCGCCCGAGCCTGCAGGGCCTGACCAGCTATAGCTAGTGATAGCATAGTTAGATGCATCGAAAAGGTAGAGCGTAGCGCCTTCACAGATCGGTGTAGAACCGGTAGCAGCGGTAGGCGGGAATACACTAACGATATTGATATCATAAAAATCGTCCGGTGAAGTAACCGCAGGATTGCTGGAAACGATCCTCAAACGGTAACCCGTACCGCTAAGCCCTGCCGGAATAACACATGGGATAGAACCCGATACGCTGGAAGTTATCAGGCCAACACTTGTTGGAGCGGCAAAGCTGCCGGCCGCATCTGACAGCTGCAGTGTAAATGTATTACCGGGTTGGAAATTGTAATTGACGGTATAGTTTACCAGGAAGTTGCTGCCCGCACACACCAGGGTGTCTACGAACGGCTGATTGATGTACACAAGTGTATCAGCTTTGAATTTTGAAGTGAATGCATCATAAGTACCACCACCGTATACGGTCTGCTGCGTACCTGCAGTTGTCATACCCGCTGTGCTGGCTGTGTATCCAGCAATGACAAGTTCGTTATTGGTAAGATCACAGGCAATACCATTAGCATAATCGTAAAACAACTTGCCATAGTAAGTACCCCAGAACCGCTGGCCAAGTGTATTGAACTTCGCTACATAGGCATCATAATCGCCGCCGATGGCTGGCTGATAGCTGCCGGTAGTAGAAATACCGTTTGAGCTGAAAGAACCACCTGCTATAGCCACGTTGTTGAACTGATCGAAACATACAGCCTGGCCATAGTCAACCGAAGCACCACCGTAATAAGTGCTCCATGTCTGAACACCTGCTGATGTAAAATAGGTCACAAATGCATCCTGCAACCCTCCGCCATATACCGGCTGGCTGGCTTTTGCACTTGCAATTCCGGTAAGGCTGCTTGTGTTACCCGTTACGGCAATAGCTGCTGTAGCAGGATTACATGCAATACTGTTGCCCTGCTCCAGGCCCTCACCACCATAATAAGTACCCCAGGTAAGCGTGCCGCCGGTAGCGAACTTAGCAATGAATGCATCATTCGTGCCGTTCAAAACAGCCTGGAAAGCTGTGCCTGTAGCAATACCCACAATACTGCTTGTCTGACCAGTGATGATAACATTAGCGGTATTATCACAGGCGATGGCAAGGCCATTTTCCTGCGCCGTGCCACCATAGTAAGTTGACCATTGCAATGCACCTGCTGTGCTGAACTTCGCAACAAATGCGTCAGTAGAGCCGCTTAGCGCGCCCTGGTATGCACCCGCAGATGCCACTAATGTAGTACTTGCTGTCTGGCCAACGACATAAACACTGTTTGCTACATCGCAGGCAACACCATTGATAAAGTCATCGCCGGTACCACCATAGAAAGTGCACCATGTGCGTGCGCCGGTAGTACCTACCAGCTTAAGCAGGAAACCATCATTGCCACCATTATTCACTGTATGGTAAGCGCCGCCTGTTGTTAAGCCGCCCGCGGCTGAAGTAGTATAACCCGCGAGATAAACCGCCGGACTGGCATTGTTATCAACCGCAACGCTTGTAGCTTGGTCGTTACCAGTACCCCCAAAGTAAGTAGCGAACATACGCACACCTGCTGCATTGTACTTGATCAGGAATGCATCATAGTTTGCACCTGCAGAGTGGTTCTGCTGAACGGTACCAGCAGTACCCAGGCCGGCACTGGCGCTGTAACCGCCCACGAATGTAAGCCCGCCCGTAACTGACTGTACAGATGTAGCCACATCCTCATTGGCGCCACCGAAGTAAGTACTCCACAACAGGTATGGATCGATAGTAAGCGAACCGTTGTAGTTGCCTGTCTCAAAACTTACAATGTTGTTTTTAAGTTTAAACGCAGAAGCCACCTCTTTATGTGTGCGTGTCTCATAAGCATATGGTTTTTTCTCGTTTACCACACCCATTGGTGTTTCAGCGGAGATACCACCGTCTGCAGTTACACTAAGTTTAGATGCACCTTCATAAGCTATTTTGATATTGGCTGCATCGCCGCCCTGGCGCACCACGAAGTCGTATTCTACATTATTATCCTTTACATAGAGCACCCAGTCTATATCGGGGTAAACATCTTTGTAGATTACCTTATTGAAGGAATGTACCGTAAAACCATTGTCATTTGCCGACTGGTAGTAATTCTCGTAATAGCCCTGCTCATCAGCTGCTACAACTTTCGCATTCGGATTAGCACCGATCAGGGTAACACCCATATTGCAGGTGGTTACCTGCAGTGTGGCGGCAGTATTGCCTTCTGTTTTTCTGAACTGGTAGTACAATTTGCCATTGCCTACATACAGGTTCATACCAGGGGTCGACAATTTATATTGTACATCGTATCTCGGGTTGTTATCCTCGTCTTTTACCTGGCCTTTGTTCTCTATAAAAGACAATGGTTTAGACAGTCCCTGCCCGACATTTATTTTAGCATCCTTCGCCATAAGCGACAGCGATACCAAACAACAAAAAAGGAGGGAACAGGATTTTGTACCATTTAAATACATATACAAATATTTATTTGTTAATTATACAGACTGCAATGTAAGAATTATATCAGA
>CAINOM010000611.1 GCA_903851455.1 uncultured Bacteroidota bacterium
GTGATGTTTACGGTAGAAATCGGGACAGTAGTGATGGCGTTTGTCTGCGCCTGGATATTGGCCGGAGAGAAGAGCCAGGGCTCATTTGCCTATAACCTCATCATATTCCTGATCCTGCTCGTCACCCTGCTGTTCGCCAATTTTGCGGAAGCCCTGGCCGAAGCACGCGGTAAAGCACAGGCGGCATCCCTTAGAAAGACACGCGAAGAAACGCCTGCAAAAAAGATCCTCCTGGTCGGCGATATCTTTGTGAACGAGGTTCATATCGTACCCTCCTCACAGCTCGTAAAAGGTGACTTCTTTGTGTGTGAGACGGGCGACATCATCCCCACAGACGGAGAGATCGTTGAAGGTATCGCCACCATTGATGAATCAGCCATCACCGGGGAATCGGCGCCTGTAATACGCGAATCCGGCGGCGATAAGTCATCGGTGACCGGTGGCACCAAAGTGCTCTCTGATAAAATAAAAGTGAAGGTGACTACCTCGCCTGGCGAAAGCTTCCTGGATAAGATGATAGCACTTGTAGAAGGCGCATCAAGGCAAAAAACACCTAATGAAATAGCCCTGACCATATTGCTGGCCGGCTTTACTTTGGTATTCATAATAGTGTGCGTAACCCTGCAGCCATTTGCTTCTTACGCCAAAACACCGATACCCATATCCGCCTACATCTCATTGTTTGTATGCCTGATACCCACTACCATTGGCGGCCTGCTTTCGGCGATAGGCATATCGGGCATGGACAGGGCGCTTAGAGCTAATGTCATTGCAAAATCGGGTAAAGCGGTCGAAACTGCGGGCGATCTGGATGTGCTGTTGCTGGATAAGACCGGCACCATAACCATAGGCAACCGCAAAGCCACCAATTTTTATGCAGCCAGGGGCATTGATGAACAGCATTTCATCAAGTGCGCTGTATTGAGCTCTATGGCCGACGAGACACCGGAAGGCAAATCCATCATTGAGTTAGCCGGAGTCAACATTAACACATACAATGTCGACCACCCGAAATTCATCAAGTTCACTGCGGAAACACGAAGCAGCGGCATAGACTTTGGCACAACGAAGATCCGCAAAGGAGCTTTTGATGCCATGCGGCAAATGGTAGAACAGGCTGGGAATACTTTCCCGCCCACGACAACCAATGATGTAAACAAAATATCGATGAATGGCGGAACACCGCTTGTGGTAATTGAGAACAATGTTGTACTTGGAGTTATAGAACTGCAGGATATCATCAAGACAGGCATATTCGAGCGGTTTGAGCGGCTCAGGAAAATGGGCGTAAAAACCGTGATGGTTACCGGCGACAATCCGCTTACCGCAAAATACATAGCTGAAAAAGCTGGGGTAGATGACTATATAGCAGAAGCAAAGCCTGAAGATAAAATGGCTTATATACGCAAGGAGCAGGCCACCGGAAAGCTGGTAGCTATGATGGGCGACGGCACCAACGATGCTCCGGCGCTCGCGCAGGCAGATGTGGGCGTGGCAATGAATAGCGGCACCTCAGCAGCCAAAGAAGCCGGCAATATGGTGGACCTCGACAATGACCCGACCAAACTGATAGAGATCGTGGAGATCGGCAAGCAGTTACTGATGACCAGGGGTACCTTGACTACCTTCTCCATAGCCAATGACGTTGCAAAGTATTTTGCCATAGTTCCTGCGCTCTTCATAGCCTCGATACCCGCCCTGCAGCGTATCAATATCATGAACCTGCACAGCCCGGCAAGCGCAATATTATCGGCGATCATTTTCAACGCCATCATCATTCCATTGCTGATACCACTGGCATTGAAAGGTGTGGCTTATAAGCCGATCGGCGCCAGCGCACTACTAAGGAGAAACCTGCTGGTATATGGGGCAGGGGGCATATTGGTGCCCTTCATCGGCATTAAATTGATCGATATGCTGGTGGCATTGTGGATGTAAAAAATTATTTGAAATAAAAAATGATTAAAATGAAAAAAGAAATAATTCCATCACTGATACTTACCGTTGTTTGTATCCTGTTCTTCTCCGGCGTTTACCCGGTGGTGATGTGGGGCATAGCACAGGCGGCGCCAAATAAAGGAGAAGGGTTCATCATAAAAGATGCCAGGGGTAAATACTACTACGAGAACATAGGCCAGAAATTCTCAGACGACAAATACTTCTGGTCCCGCCCCTCTGCGGTAGGTTACAACGCTGCAGGATCAGGCGGCAGCAACAAAGGTCCGGACAACCCTGATTACCTGGTAACCGTACAGGCGGCCATAGACAGCTTCATGTTGCACAACCCTGGCATCAATAAGTCGGACATTCCATCAGATATGGTAACGGCGAGCGGCAGTGGCCTTGACCCGCACATTAGTGTACAAGGCGCTGAAATACAGGTAGCAAGGATCGCCAAAGTACGCGGACTGGATAAAAGCAAAGTAGAAGCCCTCTTGAAAGAACATATAGACGGACCAATGTATGGCATGGGGCCGGAAAGGATAAACGTATTGAAGCTAAATCTTGCGCTGGATAACCTGAAATAAACGATGACGAGAGTGACGATATTCCGGTCAATTATCTTTTTTCTGCTTGCCGGGCTTTGTGAAATTGGGGGTGGGTACATGGTCTGGATTGCCCTTAAAAATAAACCGCCTTTATGGGTAGGTGTCCTCGGGGGGATATTACTGGCTATTTATGGCATGATCGCCACTTTTCAACCGGCTGGATTTGGTCGTACATACGCGGCTTACGGAGGCTTGTTTGTACTCATGGCGCTCCTGTGGGGGTGGGCAGTGGATAAAATAAAACCGGATCATTATGATATTATAGGGGCAGCAGTTATCTTAGTAGGAACAATTATTATTTTCATGCCCCGCGTAGATAAAATACTATGCTCATATAGTCAACAAGCGATCTGAACATTAGCTTATAAACGAAAGAAAAAAACAATTGAATACACTTTTAAAAAGCAAAAAATGAAAAAAACAAAAATAGCATTAGTGGCGTTAGCGGCCATAATGTTTACACAACAAGCTAGTGCACAATCAACAAATCCGGGCGATGGTACCGTGGCGGCAAGCCCGGCAGCGCCTGCAGAAGAAAAAGTAACATGGGATGGATTTGATCTCTCCTGGGAAAATGGCAATGACCGTAGAGACTCGTCTGTATTTCATATTCCCTACTTCACGCCGTCGATCTTAATAGACTGCAACGGAACACATTCGTTTAATAGCCCCATCGACCACACAGTTGTAGGTTCAACCGCACTGTCACGTAATGACGAAATGGTGATCTCCGCCATCAATATTGGTGGCGACTTTACTTATGGCAATGCCCGTGGCAGGATCATGACGCAATTCGGGGCACGCTCACAAGTCGTTCCAAGGAATGACCTGAGTCCCTACCGTGGTCAATACGACCTCGCCGATGCATATCGCTATCTCGACGAAGCATATGTAGGGTATCACTTTAAGAATATGTTTTACGGAGGTATGAACGTTGACTTCGGTCTGTTCATGTCATACATAGGTCTGAACTCTTACTACCAGGAAGAGAACTGGGAGTACCAGGCGTCCTATACATCCGACAATACACCATGGTTTTTTAATGGCATCCGTATACAGATGTTCCTGAGTAAAACCTTAAAGGTAGAACCTTGGATCATCAACGGATGGCAGAGCTATGGCATGTTCAACCAGCTGCCTGGTCTTGGCTGCAACGTTACCTGGAGACCTAATGAAAAACTTAAACTGTTGACCAACGACTATTGGGGCACAGATGCTGCGGGTCTTATCGGCCGGCACAGGTTTCACTCAGATAACAGCTTCCTGTATCGCTACTACAACCATCGTGAATCAAGAGGCCTCAGCAGGGCAGCATTATCCATAACGGGTGACGTTGGGTACGAACAAGGTGATGGCGTAAACGGCTTCACAAGCGACCCGGTAAAAGGACCAGCTCAGTATTTTGCAAGCTGGATGGTATATAACAAAATGTGGTTTTGCAAAAATCACCTTGGCTGGTATATCGGCGGTGGCTGGATGACCAACCCTGGCCGCTACCTTGTGCTCGCCCCAACGGGAGACGCAAGCCCATTCCCAAATCCTTATAACCCGACACAACCTGCAGGAACACATCCCTTTACTGAAAATCCCGGCGACCAGTTTACCGGATGGGATTGCTCTACTGGCCTTAGCTGGACACCAAATCAAAGTGTAGAATTTAAGCTGGAATGGGTTCATCGTGAAGCAAGCGTAGATTATTTTGCCGGCCCTGGTGGTGTAACTTCTCCCAGCGGATATACAACTACTCCGGTCGCCGGCACTGGCTGGGCTCCGGACCTTACCAAGTCAGAAAACCGCATCATTGCGGCCTTCCTTTTCAGGTTGTAATAAAATTTTTAGAAAAGCATCTGATACAGTGTGTTTAATTTGAAGGTGGCGTAACCGAAAGGTTCGCCACTTTTTTGTTTTAGGGGGCCTGGATCTAATAAAACAAACACAATATCACCCTGAAATTGAAAGCTATTTGAATTTCAGATTAATAGCAATAAGTTTGTTACATCCAAAAACACACAGATTTGCAGCATTACAGGATCCTTTCAGTGGCCATCGTATTACTAATGGCATTTAATTGCAATGGCCAGGGCAAGGATTCAACTGCATCAGAATTTAAACTCAGTGGATATGCAGACGCTTATTATGCACGCTATTCGGATTCTGTAGGCCAGGGGAATTACCAGAAGTTCGCCGCAGTATCACCAAGGAGCGGTCAATTCGGATTGAACATTATCCAGCTCACGGCCCAATATACATCCTCCAATATCAAGGCCACCGCTACCCTGCAATATGGCGATATACCCGCCAGTGCGTGGTCGCCTGTATTCAATATGATCCAGGAGGCCAATGTGGGCGTGAAATTTGCAAAACATCTGTGGCTTGAAGCGGGCTTCTTTAAAACACACATCGGAACAGAAGCATTGCTGCCGAAAGACAACTTTATCAGTTCGCTCGCTGTCATCACAGTTTATGAGCCCTGGTTCCAAAGCGGAGCAAAATTAACCTACGTGCCCAGCGATAAGTTTATGTTTTGCCTGCACGTGCTGAACGGCTACAATATTTTTGTCGATAACAACCGCAGAAAGTCAGTTGGTATTTCCTTCCTGTACACCATAAACGACAAGGTCAACATTGGCTATTACAACCTGGTTGGCGACGAAATGCCGGACAGCATTAAGACCTCGCACATCCGCTTCCTGAACAATATCGTGTTCAACTACCAGTTCACTCCGAAACTAAAAGCCCTCGTTGGATTTGACTACATAGGGCAACAGAATTCAGGCATCGTCGACCCATCGAAGTTCGCCTCCGTATATAGCGCAATCGTAACGCTCAGGTACCAGGCCATTAAAAAGCTTGGCATTTACGGCAGATTTGAGATGATGAGCGACCATGAAGGTTTCCTCACTGGCGTCATCAAAGACGCAAACAATCAGCTTACCGGCTACAAACTAACGGGAGCAACCCTGGGATTAGAATTAAAACCAACCGAAAACTCCTACATCCGCCTTGAGGGGCGCGACCTGATGATGGATAATGCCCAGAAAATATTCTACACCGACGGCAAATTCACCAACAGCCGGTATGAGGCTATGGTCAATATCGGCATGTGGTTTTAGCACCTCTGGCTATCTCTGACCTATCCTAACCAAAGTCAACCTTCGGGCTGATTAAGCGCAGTAATTTATCTGCGACAGTGTCCTATTTTTATTCCTGATGAGCAATCTTTTTCTCAATATGATAATATCTATTTCAAAATGAGAAAGTTTTACGCGGATAAAATTGCCTTGCCGGCTACAGTATAAGCTTATGAGCCCAACCACTAACGATATCGCATTTCCGCACGTGAATATTTGATTTTGAGCATGATATTTGATTTCCCTGTATCTAATAAAATGATACCGGAAAATATGAAAGTGAACTTTGCCACTATCCGTGAAATACAAGATGTTTTGATGTCTAAAATTTTTTGTTACCAAAACGCAGAATCGTACCTCTTTTACGATGGAACATATGCGGTTCTACCCGGAGACCTTAGCCTGCTGATCAGGCGAAATTATATCGACTGGAACAACATGAATCCGAAACGCAAATACTCGATCATTCCGCACGAATCAGGTTTCATTTTCCGGACCTACGAAAACGAAATTTACCCAGGGGAAAATGATTTCATTATCTCGATCGACAAGAATGAAAACGACACTTATGCGGTTACGCTTGAATCGTTGGGGACCAAAAAGGAATGCTTGAAGCTGGTATCCGACTAATACGACCAGCCAATACCCGCAGTATAAAATGTAAGTATTCCAAACGTAGCACTTAAAGCAACAAATGAAGGAAGCAGACATAAAGAAGATCACCTTTGCCGGCGTACTGATCGCGATGGGTATCGTTTTCGGCGACCTCGGCACGTCTCCGCTATACACCTACAAGGCAATTCTCAATGGCCGGGTCATCACCGAAGGATTAATACTTGGCAGTGTTTCTGCAATATTCTGGACACTCACCTTTCAGACAACGATAAAGTATGTATTCATTACGATGCGTGCCGACAATAACGGAGAAGGCGGAATATTCTCACTCTTTGCACTGATAAGAAGACATGCCAAATGGCTGATCTGGCCCGCCATTATCGGCGCCAGCTTCATGATCGCCGATAGTCTCATTACGCCGCCTATTTCAGTTACATCTGCCATTGAGGGATTGCGCGATATCCAACCGGACATACCCATTCTGCCCATCACGATTGGTATCCTGATCGTCTTATTCCTGTTTCAGCGCAGCGGCACAGGCAGCATCGGCAAATTCTTCGGGCCGGCAATGATCGTGTGGTTTGTCATGATCGCCGTGCTCGGGTTTAACAACCTCGCAAAAGATTTATCTGTACTCAGGGCTATTAATCCACTTTTTGCGTACCGGCTCGTGCGGGCTTATCCCGGCGGGCTGTGGGTATTGGGTGGTGTGTTTCTATGTACCACCGGGGCCGAAGCCCTCTATGCCGATATGGGCCATGTGGGCAGGCGCAATATCCAAATGGCATGGATACTCATCAAGGTATCACTGGTGTTGTGCTATTTCGGCGAGGCCGCGTTGCTGGAAAAACACTTAGGTCAGACATTAAGTAACGTAGATCCGTTTTACGGTCTTGTACCCAGGTGGTTTTTAATGCCCAGCATAGTTATTTCCACCCTGGCCACCATCATTGCCAGCCAGGCATTGATAAGCGGCACGTATACGCTCATCAATGAAGCAATCAGGCTAGACGTATGGCCAAAACTAAGGACCGTATTTCCCTCTGACCTGCAAGGCCAGGTATATATTCCGGCCATTAACTGGATGATGATGGCAGGCTGCATAGGCATGGTGCTGTATTTCCGGGAGTCCAGTAATATGGAAGCCGCATTCGGTTTGTCGGTGACACTCACTATGCTGATGACCACGGTGCTATTAAGCTACTATCTCCACACGAAGCGATACCCGAAATTATTTACGTACGCCATCCTCATCATCTACTTATGGATAGAGATCACCTTTCTTGTCGCCAA
>CAINOM010000612.1 GCA_903851455.1 uncultured Bacteroidota bacterium
GAATATTTTAGGTGTTACCGGACTGCCAAAATAAATAAAATAATCAGTGTTGCGCCATTTTTTTAGTTTTTTTGCATGGAATTCCAGAAAATGAAAAATATACTTCTCCTTGGCTCCGGCGGACGTGAGTGTGCGCTTGCATGGAAATTGAGCCATAGCCCTCTCTGCGGCAAGTTTTATATAGCCCCCGGCAATGCCGGAACGGAAGCATACGGTATCAATCTGCCGGTATCGTACAATGATTTTGAAGGTATCAAAAAAGCGTGCATTGATTATAAGATAGACATACTCTTTCCTGGCCCTGAAGATCCACTGGTTGCCGGCATATACGATTTTTGCAAAAATGACCCTTCGCTCAGGCACATCATAGTTGTCGGCCCGTCTAAAGATGGTGCACAACTGGAAGGCAGCAAGGCATGGTCGAAAAAATTCATGGAGCGGCACAACATACCTACCGCCGCATACAAAGAGTTTTCTGCGGGCAGCTTTGAGCAGGGCGTAGCTTATATAAAACGCAGTGAGTTGCCCATAGTTATCAAAGCCGATGGACTGGCAGCCGGGAAAGGTGTAGTGATCGCTCAAAATACGGTAGAGGCAGTTAAAGCATTCCGCGCCATGGTGATGAATGAGCAGTTTGGCGACGCTGGTAAGAACGTGGTAATAGAACAATTCCTTGATGGCATAGAACTGTCGGTATTCGCGTTCACAGACGGAACTAACTATGTGCTGCTACCCGAAGCAAAGGACTACAAACGCGTAGGCGAAGGCGATACCGGTCTGAATACCGGAGGGATGGGCGCTATATCCCCTGTACCTTTTGCGGATGATGTTTTTATGCAGAAAGTTACACAGCGCATCATAGAGCCTACTGTTAAGGGATTAAAAGACGAAGGCATTATTTATCATGGCTTCATATTTTTCGGCCTGATAAAAGTAAAAGGCGAGCCATACGTAATCGAATATAACTGCAGGCTCGGCGACCCGGAAACCGAAGTTGTCATACCCCGGCTTGAAAACGACCTTGTAGAGCTGATCCAGAAAATGCAGGACGGCAAACTGAATGAAGTAACGGTGAAGCATAGCCCGAAAGCGGCGGGGGCCGTAATGCTGGTATCAGAAGGATATCCGGGAGATTATCCCAAAGGCAGAGTGATGACTGGTTTTGAGAAGGTGCGGGGCAGTCTGTTATTTCACGCAGGTACCAAAGTATCCGGCGGTGATGTGGTCACTAACGGCGGCCGGGTGATCGCCATTACCTCTTATGGCGACGATATAAAGCTGGCTTTGGAAAAATCGTATGAGAATGCCGCCCTGGTACAGTACGAAGGCAGGTATTACCGCAAGGACATTGGTTTTGAATTTTAGCTAATAAATTTTGAATTTATCAACTTTAGAATCTCCAATAGAATTCCTGAAAGGCGTTGGCCCGCAACGCGGCGAATTGCTGCGGCAGGAACTGGAGATCGGCACCTTTGAAGATCTGCTATACCATTACCCCTACCGCTATTTCGACCGTTCCCAGATCACCAAGATAGGCGCTATCAATTCAAGCACAGAATATGTGCAGATAGCAGGC
>CAINOM010000613.1 GCA_903851455.1 uncultured Bacteroidota bacterium
AGTCCTTTGGCCGTCTCAGCGTCTGTGAGTGCCGGGGGCACAATATCGAGCAATAATACCTGTACGCCAATACCTGCAAAATGACACGCAATGCGAGAACCCATTACGCCACTGCCAATTACCGCTACCTTACGGATAGTTCTGTTCATTGTAAAAAATTTAAACAACACAATTTATTGAAAAAAAGTGAAGGGGCACTAATGACGAGATAAATCTAAATAATTGGCTTGTTATCAGCTGCTGTGGTCGCAGACGATCATCCAATGGCCTTCTATTTTGCGAAGGAGTAAGGTTTAGGAACCGGAGACATCGCCGGCAGTGCGCTTCAGGGCCCATGTGCCTAAAATAAAGTAATACTCTGCGGAGAGCCGTTGCATACTTTTTATTACAGATGTAAGCTCGCCCATATGTGCCGGGTCAGGGTAGGCTTCCTTATAGCGTTTTAATGTGGCCTGGTAACCATAGCGTGGACCGGAGGAGCCAATGAACAGAAGGCTATCACTCTCCCAATACCCTCTCATGTAGCCATCAACGTTGCCCTTGTTCCACTGTACTACCTGGGCTGATAACATGGTGGTTATCTCATGTTCGTCTTTATTTTGGGCAGTGCATATGTCGCCTATGAAAGTGAATACCAGCAAGTAAAAGGCGTATTTCTTCATGGTTTTTTGCTTTCGTGACCTGTTATAACGAGGTAGAGCATAAAGTGAAACTACAGAGCAAGCCCACGGCACCGCCAACTAAAACATAAACGCCGACCTTAGTTGTGACCCTATTCTTTGAAAGGGCGCCAACTATTACACATATCACACCGACAAATATTGCCAGCAATCCGAGCAGTGCGAGCGCGATGCCAAAACCCAATAGATTTTCCTTCATAGCCTGCGTTGTTTAGGGTGTTACACTTATGTTTTCTTTTAATTGTTCCAGGTACTTTTCTTTATCGTCCCTGTAAAATAAATTCATTGTTTCAAAAGGGATTATGCGGCCATCTTTGCTGACAATGTGTACACAGGATTTCTTAATTGACCGTACATCGAAGTCGTATGCATCGATGAACCGCATGATAATAATACGGAATAAATTTTCATAAGAGAGACCCGGCGCGTGAACCTGGGGCAGGCAACACAGAAGTTGGTGCATATCTTCGGTGACCTTATCTACCGAAATACCGGTGCTGAAAATTTTTATCAGTTGCTCGTGCAGGTGTGTGTCCTGCTCATAGACGATGGTGTTTTTGGAGTTGCTGTTGAGCAGCAGCGCTGGGTCGAGATAGCGGGTGAGGGGGAAAACATTGCCATTCAGCTTTAACGCATATCCCATTGCCAGCGCATCGGGATTGCAGGGAACGGGTATAATGTCGTTGGGCTTAAATATGTCCGTTTGGTTGAGTATGCCGTCTCTTACTTCGGTGAGCGTCATGCGGTTCTTGCCGGGGTCGTGCTCAAATCTTCCGGCAATCTGCACCGGCTGAAATGTAACACCACGAACGCATCTTTGATTTAGTGCGAACTCAATAATAGCGCCTATCTCATCATCATTCAGTCCTTTCTGAACCGTAATGACCAATGTGGTAGATAAGTTGAGCTCATTCAGTTTTTCCAGCGCTTTTACCCGGACATCGGTAAGGTCCTTGCCCCGCAATGCCTCCAGTACGGCGGGGCGCAGAGAATCGAACTGGAGGTATAGTTCAAAGTCAGGCATATAGGTAGCGAGGCGCTCGGCGAAACCGGGGTCCTGCGCTATGCGCACGCCATTTGTATTCACCATCAGGTGCTTTATGGGCTTGCGTTTGGCTATGTCGAGTATTTCGAAAAACTGTGGATGCAGGGTAGGTTCGCCACCGCTTAGCTGCACTACATCAGGCTCGCCCTCACTGGCAACAATAATATCGAGCATTCGCTCCACCTCTTCGAGTGTGCGGTGGCGGCCATAATGCGGCGACGACATGGCATAGCAGGTGGGACAAGACAGGTTGCAACGATCGGTGATCTCGATGAGCGTGAGGCAGCTGTGCTGCTCGTGATCTGTGCACAGTCCGCAATCGTACGGACAGCCGTAGTGTACTTTGTTGTTGAACTTCAGCGGAGTCTCTGAGGGCTTGTTGTAGTTGCGGATGTTCTTGTAGTATTCTATATCTGTGGCAATGACCACTTTGTGGAAGCCGTGATCGGGGCATGTCTTCAGCATGTATACTTTACCATCTTCAAAAACGATCTTGGCATCTATGCGCTTCAGGCATTCGGGACAGAGGCTTATAGTGAAATCGTAATAAGTGTATTTCCTAACTGG
>CAINOM010000614.1 GCA_903851455.1 uncultured Bacteroidota bacterium
AAGGGGAACCATGCTTTTGGCTCTCTTTTGTGGTATTCCGGTGAGTAATATAATTAAGCAATTTGATTTTTACAGAGCAGCTTTAGACTTTCTACCAAGGACTTTAGAATAAAAAAATGATCGAAGTAAGAGACGTAAAGAAGAGTTTTGATGGCAAGCTGGTGTTGCAAGGGGTATCTGCGAAGATGGAGCCGGGCAAGACCAGTCTTATTATTGGAACGAGTGGAAGTGGCAAGACGGTGTTTATGAAAATACTTATCGGGCTGTACGCGCCCGATTCAGGGGAGATATTGTTTGAGGGTAGGGATATCACCAAGATGGAAACGAAGGAGCTTAAAGAACTTCGTAAGCAGATAGGTATGCTGTTCCAGGGTGGTGCGCTGTTTGACAGTAAGACGGTGGAGGCAAATGTGATGTTCCCGCTGGACATGTTCACCAACCTGGACGCGCAGGCCAAATTGAAGAGAGTAAATGAGGTGCTGGACCGTGTGAACCTGAAAGACGCGAATAAAAAATTCCCGGCCGAGATAAGTGGTGGTATGAGAAAGCGCGTGGCGCTGGCAAGGGCAATTGTTCAAAATCCGAAATACCTGTTTTGCGATGAGCCAAATTCCGGCCTGGATCCGCAGACATCGCTGGTGATAGATAAGCTGGTGAAGGAGATAACACAGGAGTTCAACATTACTACCGTCATCAATACCCATGATATGAATACTGTGATGGAAAGTGGTGACCATATAGTATACCTCTACCAGGGCAAGAAGCAGTGGGAAGGAACCAACAGAGAGATCATTTTCAGCAAAGACGAAAAACTGAATAGCTTCATATTCGCATCAGAATTCCTAACCAAGGCCAAGGAAATGACCATGATGCAGGCGAATGGGAGTGATAAGTTGAAAAGTGAAAAGTGATAGGTTGATAAGTAATCGTATTAGGTTTCATCAATTTGTGCTATCGGAGACGTCGCGTTTTGCGCGGTTGTCGCTCCAGTAGCGATAGCTAACATAGGCCATCAATAAGATCAGTACGGTAAACAGTATCCCTTGCATGTGCAGGGAGTAGAATGTGGCCGTATGCGAGGGCACTTTAAGCTCGTAGGCAGATGATGGCAAAGTGTCGTTGGATGCCAGTTCGATGGAGTCCTTGATAGCTGATGAATCCACGGCCGTAGTCTGCTGGCAGAATGCGGAAACACCGGGTTGCATCATCAGCACCGCCGAAAAAACAATATAAATCAGCCTGGCTTTTAGTACACTTTTCATACCATAATTTATATTTTATTGTAAATCTACAAGAAACAAACTATTGTACAACAATCATAGTGCTAATTCTGTAATATTCACAAAAATAATGCCATGTGGGGTGGTGTGTTATTTATGTGGGGTAGAAAGAAATTCGGCAGTTGCAAGGCAGCGAGGTGTAGTATCTATCATTATCTTCGCACCTTCAAAAAAAGAAGTGTATGACGCAACAGAAGATAACGATGGGCAGCAACGGATTGCTGCATGTACCCGATAATCCCACAATTCCATTTATAGAAGGTGATGGTATAGGGCCGGATGTGTGGAGCGCCAGCAAGCTTGTTCTTGATGCTGCAGTTACACAGGTATACGGTGGCAAACGTAAGATAGAGTGGATGGAAATACTGGCCGGTGAAAAGGCATTTAATAAAACAGGTGAATGGCTGCCAGCCGCAACGCTGGATGCTGCAAGAGAATACCTGGTATCCATAAAAGGTCCGCTGACTACGCCAGTGGGCGGCGGCATACGCTCGCTGAACGTGGCTATGAGGCAGGAGCTGGATCTCTATGTATGCCTGCGTCCGGTGAAGTGGTATAAAGGTGTGCCCTCGCCGGTGGTGCATCCTGAAAATATGAACATGGTGATCTTCAGGGAGAATACAGAAGACATATATGCTGGTATTGAGTTTGCTTACGATAGCCCCGAGGCGAAGAAGTTGCTCCACTTCCTCACGGATGAATTAGGCGTAAAGAAAAAAATAAGATTCCCTGAGTCGTCGGCATTCGGGATAAAGCCGGTTTCAAAAGAAGGAAGCGAGAGACTGGTGCGCGCTGCAATAAAGTATGCATTGGAACATAAGCTGCCATCGCTCACTATTGTGCACAAGGGAAACATCATGAAGTATACCGAGGGCGCGTTCAAAATATGGGGTTACGAGCTTGCTGAGCGTGAATTTACCGACCAGGTGTATACCTGGGGCCAGTGGGAGAATGCAAAGAAGACGCAGGGCGAAGACGCCGCCAACGCAAGGCTGAAGAAAGCTGAAGCACAAGGAAAACTCATTATCAAGGATGTGATCGCAGATAATTTCCTGCAGCAGATACTTATTTCACCGAAAGACTATTCGGTTGTGGCTACGCTAAACCTGAATGGCGATTATATATCGGATGCTGCTGCGGCCTCTGTTGGCGGCATAGGCATTGCTCCGGGTGCAAATATCAACTATATGACCGGGCATGCGGTGTTTGAGGCTACACATGGTACCGCACCGCGTTTTGCCAATACGGACACTATGAACCCTTCATCTTTGCTACTTAGTGGTGTAATGATGCTGGAATATATGGGCTGGCACGAAGCGGCGGCATGTATTGAAGAGGCATTATCTGTGACGATCATGCGCAAAAGAGTAAC
>CAINOM010000615.1 GCA_903851455.1 uncultured Bacteroidota bacterium
ATATTCTCTGATTTTTTATGAAGAAACTTTTTCTTGTCGCCACCTCCCTCATTTGCTTGTCCTTTTCTGCTGTCGTTTGCCATGGTCAGACAGCCATCATCAGCACGTTTGCTGCCGTCGTTGACTCGGTTCCCGAAGCAATGGCAGTCGATGCATCCGGCAATATTTACATAGCCGATATAGCTAGTAACCAGATCAGAAAAGTAACACCTTCCGGTGTCAATTCCGTATTTGCCGGCACGGGCGTGCCAGGATACAGCGGGGATGGCGGCCCTGCAACTGCGGCCCAGCTTTATCAACCCTCTGACCTTGCATTTGATCTGGCAGGTAACCTCTACATATCAGATGAGAGTAATTTCGCGATCAGGAAGATAACACCTGCCGGTATCATCACTACTATTGCAGGCAATGGTACTAATGCCTATACCGGAGATGGTGGCCCCGCCACCGCCGCAACGCTGGGCATAACAATAAACATCGCATCAGACCCTGCCGGTAATCTTTATTTAGCGGATCATTATACCCATACTATTAGAAAGATCAACACTTCAGGTATCATTACGACCATGGCCGGTACGTTTGATTCGGCGGGTTATAGCGGAGATGGCGGTCCGGCTACAGCCGCACGGTTCGGCCAACTGAAAGCTATGGCTGCCGACGCCTACGGCAACCTTTATATCGGGGATAATACCTATATAAATGTCCGTAAAATAGATGCTGCGGGTATCATTACTACTATAGCGGGAACCGGCACCGCGGGCAGGACCGGAGACGGAGGACTGGCTGTGAATGCTGAAATAGGCGCCCCATATTATCTGAAAACAGATGCCGCGGGAAACCTGTTCCTTTTAGATGAGTCTCTGAATGTTGTACGGATGATCAACCCTTCAGGGATCATCAGCACTATTGCCGGCGACGGAGTGGCTGGTTATACCGGCGATGGCGGTCCGGCAACCGCTGCCGAAATGAACGGAACAGGCGGTATTGCGCTGGATGCCAACAGCAATATCTATGTCATGGATCAGTTTCATACGATCTTGCGTAAGGTGAGTTACATCCCGGACGTATCATCCGATAGCATGGCTATATTCATAGAACGCCTGTGCGACGGCGTAAATCTTACCACGAGAGCCAACTCTACGTCTTCGTTGACATTATATACCAATTTCGGGGATGGCACTTATGTTACGAATACGCTTACCCCGGGCCTACCCGGCACAGAGAGCGCAAATGTTGCTCATGTATACAGCGTTCCGGGCAAGTATAGTATTAAAGAGGTTTTGATGCATGGAACAACCGTGATCGATTCGGCCGTTTTTTATTATGACTACCTGTTGTGCCGAACATTTGCGATAAAATTTTATAATGATGCAAATGGTGATTGCGTCAAAGACGGCAGTGAGCCCTTCAATTATCTTCCTGTCATTACGGAAGTAGACTCAAATGGTATTGCTATCGACACCATATCGGCAACCGGCGGGTTTGATTACCTCGCCTCAGGTTATCTGGGGGATGTGTACACGTTTAAAGTGCTTTCCTTGCCGGCAGGATTGTATGCTTCCTGCCCTGCTAGCGGCATGATTACGGATACTCTAACGGCTGTGGTCGCGAATGGCGGCAATAATTATTTTGGATTGTCGTGTGGTTTAGCCACTGGTTTCGATCTTGCAGCGTACGTAACCACCCGCTCAGGCAGGCATAGATTCGAGGGAGATATAATCGTCAATAATCCTTACTGCAATGCGCAGCCTGCAACCTTTACTGCCTATACTGATGCTAAATATACTTTTGTTGACGCTCAGCCGGCGCCAGCTTCAGTTAGCGGCAATGTGCTGACGTGGAATTTTGCCGATATTGATGCAACTATACCGCAGCAGCACATCCATTTCCACCTGGAGGTTCCAGGTACGTGGCTTACACCCGGCGACACAGTTAATTCGGACTATACTGTAGATCCTGTAACCGGTGATCTCAACCCGTCAAACAACAACCTCGGGAATACCGATACAGTTAAATCCTCATTCGACCCGAATGAAATGACCGTAGCCCCGTCCGGTTACATATCTGCCGGTACAAAACTACAGTACACTATCGAATTTGAAAACACAGGCAACGATACCGCTTTTAATATCAGTGTATATGATACTTTATCGGATAATGTAGATGCTCATTCTTTGCAGCTAGTTGCGACAACGGCGGTCATGAACATTATCCCCTTCACAGCAGGCGGCCATAACATTGTGAAATTCGATTTCCCCGGTATCAGCCTCCTGGACAGCACCCATCACAACCTTTGCACAGGAACTGTAACCTTCAACATCAATACAAAAGCCGGACTGCCAAACGGTACTACAGTCTTCAACCACGCGGGTATTTTCTTTGACGATAATCCTGTGGTGATGACCAACACGGTTGAGGACATCATTGGTATACCGACTACCGGAACTGGAACGCTCACTAATCGCTCAAACGTCTCAATCTATCCAAATCCGGCAAACGATGAACTCACTATCAGGACTGATAACGGTACATATTCGACCGCGACGATCACAAACCTCCTCGGTCAGGAAGTAATATCGCAAGCAACCCCTTCATCTCAAGCAAGGGTCAACGTCAGCAAACTCCCAACTGGCATGTACTACATCACCCTTAGAG
>CAINOM010000616.1 GCA_903851455.1 uncultured Bacteroidota bacterium
GTGTGCACAGTAATATTCGCCCATCCTGGCTTCCTCACGATCCACAGCAGCGACGTAAACCACAACACGGTAAGCGAGCAAAAAAGGCTGTCGCTGGATACCAGGTTAGCAATAAAAAGCAGCATAGGGTTCAGCAAAGTAAGTCCGAGGAGCCAGTTACTCTGTCGTGTGTTAACTGAATATAAATATCTAAAGCTCAGTACGAAAAATAATGTACTTGAAGTAAATAATAAATATTGAATAAGAACTACCAGTCCGGCAGAAGGGTATAATATGTGTAGTAAATACAAAAACTCAGGATATCCCTGTGGCCGGAATCCAAATCCGTGGCTTTCAGTCGCAGCTTCCTGCACATAGGTAAAGGAGTCGAAAAAGAAGTCGGGGTAGGGGAAAAGGATCTTAAGCAATACGAAAAGCACGGCAGAAGCCGATAGCCAGGCAGCGATCAGTTTTTTCTGAGCCCAGACATACTTTATAAACCCACCATTAAATACCATGTTTGGTTTCCCAATGTTCATCCCCTCACTATTTTTCGGGAAATTATGCAACAATTCCCACAACTAATAACCTAAGACGGTTTTCACTTACGGCAATTCTATAAAAGCCGAATGGCGACAAAAGCCGCCATTCGAATACTTATTAACTTTTCAGCCTATTAAATTATCGTCTTACTTACCTCGCTCTTCCACCGCCGGTAAATCTTCTCCTCGGACCATTGCTGTTACCTGAGTTAAATCCAGCAACTGCATTTGGCCGGCGCACCACTTCCTTATTCTTAGGCAGGTTTATCTGCACCTGGCCGGTCTGCGCCATCGGGTAGGGGTGATTCTCCACTACCGGTATCTTCTGGGCAGTCAGTTTCAGTATGTTTCTCCAGTCCTGCATTTCCTCATCATCACAGAAAGACATTGCTGTTCCGCTTGCTCCTGCACGGCCGGTGCGGCCTATACGGTGCACATATGTTTCCGGAACCTCAGGTATTTCATAGTTGATCACATGGCTCAGCAGGTCCACGTCTATACCGCGGGCGGCTATGTCTGTAGCTACCAGCACACGTATCCTTCCGTCCTTGAAGTTACTTAATGCCCTTTGGCGGGCGTTTTGCGACTTATTACCATGTATTGCTTCTGCCTTGATGTCCACCTTCTGCAGGTCTTTTACCACCTTATCTGCACCGTGCTTCGTGCGGGTAAAGACCAGCACCATTTTCATTTCCGGGTCTTTAAGCACATAGGTAAGCAGCTGTCTTTTGTCTTTCTTGTCTACAAAGTACACCGACTGGGTCACCGTTTCGGCAGTAGTTGCAGCAGGAGTTATCTCTACTTTCTCTGCATTGTGAAGCAGGCTATTAGATAATTTCTGTATTTCAACGGGCATTGTTGCGCTGAAGAAAAGCGTCTGCCTCTTGGCCGGAAGCTTGGCAACCACTCTCTTCACATCATGAATAAAGCCCATGTCCAGCATTCGGTCGGCCTCATCGAGTACGAAGATGCTGATATCCTTAATGTTGATATAGCCCTGGTTCATAAGATCCAACAGGCGTCCCGGGGTGGCGATCAGTATATCAATGCCCCTGTTCAGTGCCTGTACCTGTGCTCCCTGCGGTACACCGCCAAAGATCACCGTATGTCTCAGTCTGAGATTGCGGCCGTAGGCAGCAAAGCTTTCACCTATTTGTATAGCCAGCTCCCTGGTTGGTGTGAGGATCAATACTTTAATGTTCTTGTGTGTACGCTCTGCGTGCTCTTCGTGCAGTATCTGCAGTATCGGAATAGCAAACGCTGCTGTCTTGCCGGTTCCGGTCTGTGCGCAGCCTAAAAGGTCTTTCCGCTGCAGTAAGATCGGGATAGCTTGTTCCTGGATTGGGGTGGGGGTTTTATAACCCTCTGTCTCCAGAGCCTTCAATATGGGCTCTATGAGGTTTAACTCATTAAATGTCATTTGTATATTTTAAGATGCAAAAAAATGTAACTGCCTGTGCCTCTCCCGCATCCGCGGAGTTGAAAAGGTGTGTATCACAAGCTTGCCCGAAGGCTGTACTCTAAGATTGGAAACACTCGTTAAAGGTGCAAAGATAGGTATAAACCGCTCCGATAGTTCACCGGCGAGCAAATGGGTTAATTTTAACAATTGAGATAAAATTAACTTCCGTTATAGTCAAGTAAACAATTGATTTTCAGTAAAATGATTTAATAAATAGAATAATTTTAAGTTGACCTCTGCTTAGGAGCCGTAGAGTAAGGTTTCGGTACTCTGATTTTAGGTATTTTGGTCAATTTTTATCAAAAAAGTGATGATAAAAAGGGAGAGGAAGAAGCTGCATATCAACACGGAAGTTGAACACTATTTTTACCTGCATCAGCCTAAGTATTTTAACCATGTCAAAGAGGCCATTCTAGAAATGTCGGAGGTCGCCAAAAAATATAACAA
>CAINOM010000617.1 GCA_903851455.1 uncultured Bacteroidota bacterium
AGTTTTCATGGTGATAGGGTTTATAGGGGCTGGCCTGTTCTCAGGCTGGCTTTTTTATTGTTTAACTAATCCCTATATTACATCAAAATCCTTCAGTATGCGGTCACTGTTACTCAGCCTGCTCATTTGCATCACCTGCACCATTAGCGTCACAGCCCAGCCTTTGGCTGCATTTGTTGATATTCAGAACCAGCTTATGGTTTGGGACAAGGGAATGATCCACAAAGTGGATTATATGCCACCCACATCGATGAAAATAGGCCGCACGGCTATACCCTATCTCGACAATTCGCGCTCTTTCAAGATCTACTATAATGGTGCAGTAAAAGAACTTAACGCAGGCTTCACCAATCTTTTTTTCGCAACGGATAATCTCGTGGGGTACCTCAACCAGAAATCACTCAATGTTTTCGATCGTGGAGTGACCAAAAACCTGGCGGGTGTGTGCGACCAGTATTTTATTGCCGACAGCGTAGTGCTGTTTCTCGACAGCTATAAAGGTGAATACCGGGCTTACTACAACAAAGAAACTTATACGGTAGAATCATACATTCCAGATAGCGTGCTTTCTCATCTCAAAGTATCTGACAACATCATTGCGTTTGACAACTTTGCCAACCAGTTCCGCATATTTTTTCGCGGGCAGTTACTAGCACAGGAAGACTACCAGGTGAGGAGCTTTGATGCCGGAAGGAACACGGTAGGCTATGTGGATGTGGACCATAAATTCAAAGTCTTCCACAACGGGCAGACATTTGTGCTGGATGATTTTGCACCGACCTCCTATAAAGTGGGTGATGACCTGATCGCTTATGTGACCAGCGATGGCTACTTTAAAATATTTTACGGCGACTCATTGCACACTGTCGGGTTCATGAACCCAACTTACCAGGTGAGTGACAACATCATCGCTTACAAGGACCCCGGCGGCATGCTGAAGGTGTTTTACAAAGGCAATATAACCGAAATGGAAAGCTACTACCCTGCCGGCATAATCGCGCAATACAATTCACTCGCTTATATTGGCGCCGGCAATACCTTGCGCCTTTTTACCGAAGGTGAGATGTATGATGTGACCAATGCAGACCTATCTAACTGGACACTTGCCTACGATGTAATCACCTACCAGATCGGGCAGGGCGTTTTTAAAGTTTTTTATAAGGGGCAGGAGTATTAGCCCCACCTGCATCAATCCCCTGTCTCCTTGAAGGGGAACTATCCATTTAGCTTACTGCTTATTTTCACCTCTAGAATAAATCCGGGCTCTAATGTTGGCGCGTTCAAATTACTGTTGTGGTTAGATAAGGCGGTATTGACCTAAAGAGCTACTATATAAACTTCACCTTTATCTTGATATTGGCGTTACGGCCTTTATCGTCTGTGCAGGATATTTTTAGCTCCTGAGACTGGGCGCTGAAAAATATCTTCTGTTTTGCGTCGGCGGCCTGGTAGAACTTATCGTTGATATACCAGAACACTTTGCGCACATCATTTCCGGTGGTGCAGGATAGCTGTAATTTCTGTTCTTCTTTGTCGGCGATGAGGTAGGTCATACCATTGGTAAGTGATGTAATAACGGGTGCCTGCCCTTCGAACATGCGTGTGCATGCCGGATTGTGGGGCGGTAGTTTCTGATAGGCTATGTGTGCGCCATCGTAATAGGCCGCAAGGTCGGGCGGTATATTCGGCACCAGCTTGGTTTTATAGCCGCCGGGCGGCAGGCACGAGGTACAGTAGCAATACTTTTCGTCTGCAGACACCCATATCTCTTTAAAGTTATCGCACTTTTCATTGCTGGATACGCCGGGTATGTAGTGATCCATAACCTGGTTGTGGCAGAACTCACCCGGCACCTTGCCTGTTTCCGCGCATACAAGGCGAAACGAGACATCTTTGGGTGCATCCAGCCAGTCATTAGCCGCATCGTGATCTATGGCGTTAAATAGCTCAAAAAGCAGCGGCGTGGCTGTTGAGGCGCCGCTGAGTTCA
>CAINOM010000618.1 GCA_903851455.1 uncultured Bacteroidota bacterium
CTTTTCTGTCCGAAAACAGGCGCCAACACTAACGAAAACAGTATAGTTAACAGTGCTTTATACATACAGGCATTTAAAGGCGGAGTATCCCCCGCCTATATTTGCCGTAAGTTATGAATTATCTGCTATAAGTAAAAGCCCTCGCACGCCTGTGGGCACATTACTGCCGGTTTTCCTTACCAACAGCGGCGTTACATGCAAAACTATTGCGCTGGCCACTCACTTCGCGCTTGTTAAATACCTACGCGGAGATGAGCAATATCAGCCAAACGCTTTTCTGCTATACGCATAGCTGCCAGCTGAGTATGCACTTTGTCTGTCTCTGCGAGATGGAATATATCAAGTGTACGATTGTAAATCTTTGCCACGGTATTCAGCGCACGGTCGCGGTTGTAACCATCGAGCTCTATACTGATGTTTATGATACCACCTGCATTGATCAGGAAGTCGGGTACATAATGAATACCTTTTTCAACGAGCATAGGGCCGTGTACATTTTCATCTGCAAGCTGGTTGTTGGCCGCACCTGCGATGACCGGGCACTTCATTTTGTTGATGCTTTCCGTATTAACTGTGGCACCGAGTGCGCATGGTGCGTAGATATCGATCTCGTGGCTGAATATATCCACGTTTGGTATTACTTCTATGGCAGGGTACTTTTCCTTCGCATGTTTCAGCTTTGCCTCGCTGATGTCGCATACAAGCACTTTAGCGCCTTCTTCCACAAGGTAACCCATCAGGTACTGGCCTACATTGCCGGCGCCCTGCACCAATATTTTCTTGCCGGACAGCGAGTCTTTGCCCCAGTGTTTTTTTGCGGCGGCCTTCATACCCATGTATACGCCATAAGCTGTAAGTGGCGATGGATCTCCACTGCCACCCATATAGTCGGGCATACCGGTGACGAACTCTGTCTCCATGCCAATGTATTCCATATCGGCAGATGAGGTATTCACGTCTTCGGCGGTGATGTACTTACCGTTGAGGCTGTTTACGAACTTGCCATACCGGCGCCAATAAGCTTCGTTCTTCAATTTGTGTGCGTCACCGATCAATACTGCTTTTCCTCCACCCAGGTTCAGGCCGCTTATTGCAGATTTATAGGTCATGCCACGGCTAAGGCGCAGGGCATCGATGAGTGCGTGTTCGTGATTATCGTAGTTCCACAAACGGGTGCCGCCAAGCGACGGACCGAGCGTGGTGTTGTGTATAGCTATAATAGCGTTAAGCCCCGTGTGCGGGTCCTGGCAGAAAACTACCTGCTCATGCCCCATACTGTGCATTTGTTCTAATACGGATTGCTGCATATTGAGTCTGATTTAGGGCTGCAAACTAAGTAATTTGTCCGTAAGTTTTATGTAGAAGTAATTGCAATATGGGGGAAATGGGGCACTTCGAAGGGGCAAAGAGACTGTGGTACCCATTTTGTTTTTAAGGCCTGGGGAATCAGGCGGCTGCATTGTAAGACGATGCCGGAGCTCAGCTAAACAAGTATGCTCCGCAGTTGCAGAGCATACTGATCGCAAAGATCAAAAACTCAGTTCAAGACAAAATTAATGGGCAGGACAAAATACACTTTTACGGGAATGCCGTTTTGCTTACCGGGCTTCCATTTGGGCATGCTGCTCACAATATGTAACGCCTCCTCGTCACAACCGCCGCCTATGCTGCGTACAACCTTCGCATTAGTCACAGAGCCGTCTTCATTGACAACGAACTCTACAGTTACCTTGCCTTGTATACCTGCTTCGCGTGCAGCATCGGGATAGTGCAGGTGGGCGCCAAGGTACTTATCCATATCACCGGAGAATACAGGCATTTGCTCTACCCAGCGTACGGGAGTATTGGTGCTGACAGACTTAGCGGGCAGCAAACCTGTGCCGGTTCCACTGCTTACAATTACTGGTTCGATGCCTGAAGAATCTCCCGTAACATTCGCGATACCCGGGTGCGCATTGCGCATATCATCGACCGGCGTCATACGGGTTTCAACAGGATCATCGTCGGTGACAATTTTGGGTGGGGTAACTGTGCGCGTGTTCAGTTGCGCTGCAGGTGGCGGTGGTGGAGCGACAGGTTTGGGAGGCGGTGGAACAACAACTGGCGGCTTAGACAGAACAATTGGTTTTTCGTTTGGACGGGCGATGAGTATGCCTGCGCGATGAAAATTGATAAATGAGAAACTGAGCAGCGTCGCAGCTCCGAGCAACACAAACGTGCCGGCTCTTCTCATCCTTGATTCGTAGTTTCTGCGGAGCTCATAGCCGCCATAGAGCTTGTTGCGCTTGTCGAAGATAATGTCGAGGTAGTCGGCATTTAATAGTGTTGCAGGTTCCATGATCGTATGTTTATTATAAGAAGCGTGAAGAATCATTTTCCATAAACCGCGTTAAAATTTTTTCTGTATCCACTCTTTTTCTTCCGCGGTAACATCGACAATAGTGGAGAAAGGCACAGCATTGATGCTCATCTCATCGAGCAACTGCACGAGATCGCCATAGGTACTGTCATCGCCAGGTTTGATGAGCACATACATCTTGTGCGCATTGGCTGAAAACGTGGCGGGGAGCGCGACTACCTGGCCTTTCTTCTTCAGTATCACTTGCCTGAGCTGCAAGAATGAACATTGCTTCAATTGGCCGGGATCACTTAATATCCCCTCGTAGTAAACGATGCGGTGGTCTTTGGTGGGAATAAGGGTAAGCGTACTTTCTGCCACGACGGTGGTGGGTTCTGTTGTCGGTTCGCGGGACGGCATGTTCAGCTCCATGGTAGCCGGCCTGGCCAGCGTGGTGGTGTACATGAAGAATGTGATGAGGAGGAACCCCAGGTCTACCATCGGGGTAAGGTCTATGCGCGGAGCCTGCATCCTGCGGCCCTTCTGCGGCAAATTCATTTCAGCCATAGTGTGTTTTATAGAAAGACACTATGGTGTTGAGGATTCCATAAGGGGCTTCTAAAAACGTTTTTCCCGGAGCAAAGAAAGCAACCATTGTCGCCCCGCGGTCTCGCATTACCTTCAAAAAATAAACTACAGAGGAATTCTGCAAAATTAATAGACCGGCTGCTGGTGAGTATTGAAAACCCGGGTAATAAATATGACGTTGCCCCGAACGACATACAGTATTATATATGGAAATCTGGCGACAACCTTGTAACGTGTATCTTCAAAGGCTATTGATGCGGCCAACGGCATCTTACGGATACTCACTAATGTGCTTTTGATAACTAACGCGAAACGCGAGCCCAATCCCGTTTTCTTGGCGTTGTAATAAATGGCACCGGTCTCAATATCAGACATTGCTTATCGGAAGTAACAAGTACATACTTCATCAAAGAGCGTTTAACCGGCGTTTCACGGTATCCCAATCCAGACCATAATTGGGATCTTCATCCAATTTTCTAAGTTCCTCGTTGACAAGTGCCTTTTGATCTTCGGTGATTACGAACTTATCCGGTGCAGGAGCATCAATCTTAATAAAATTAAGACTACGCAGCAACTCCAGTACAAACTGGAATTTCTTTTCAGGAACATGAATCGTCAGCTGCCTCATGCATACAAAATTAATAAAAAAACGTTTATCCCAATTCAAAAACAGTGATCTCGGGCATAACACCGAGCCTGCCAGGATAGCCGAGAAAACCAAAGCCCCGATTGACATAGAGGTGCTGATTGCCTTCGGTATAAAGGCCGGCCCACTCCTTGTACATATATTGGACGGGACTCCATTTGAACCACTTACTATCTACCCCAAACTGCATGCCGTGGGTATGACCACTAAGGGTGAGGTCTACATCTCCGAATTCGGGTATCACCTGCGCATGCCAGTGAGAGGGATCATGAGACATGAGTATCTTAACGGGAATGCTCTTTTCCTTAAGCCCGTCATAGGCCTGGGCCATGTTGCCATACTTGGGGAAGTTGGCCTTGGCGCTCCAGTTCTCAATGCCTATCAACGCGATCTTGTCGGCACCACGCTCCAATATCACATGCTCGTTCATCATCAGGCGCCAGCCCATAGATGCATGTATGCCTTTCAGCTTATCAAGGTTATCGATCTTTGCCTGTTTGGACGGCCAATGCACATAGTCGCCATAGTCGTGGTTACCGAGGGTAGAGAACACGCCCATGGGTGCTTTAAGACGAGCGTATATCTCCTGGTATTTGGGATCCACTTCGTCAGCATGATTGTTTACAAGATCGCCGGTAAATAAAATAAGATCGGGGTTTTGATCCATTACCCGCTGTATGCCATGAGCGACCGCATTATGATTGTCGAAACTGCCGGTATGTATGTCCGATATCTGAACGATCTTCATTCCTTTGAAGGACTGTGGCAAATTTGCCAGATTGAGCTTTATCTTAC
>CAINOM010000619.1 GCA_903851455.1 uncultured Bacteroidota bacterium
ATTGTTGAATACACGGCCGTTTATATTAATTTGGTGTTGTGTAGAGTCGCAATGCATTTCCTCTCTAAATGTAACACCGATAATAAATATGGCTCGTTTCATTTTAAGCGGCTTTTCTTGATTCGATATAAAATAACTCATCCTGTACCACCTGCACCCCTATCTGTATCAACAAAGGTGCCACAGTTTCTTTGTGACGGTCTGCCAGCAGCAGGTCTTTTGCCGGTTCTTCGGTAACTCTCACATAGCCAGGCAATTGCTGCTTCAGTGCATCGAGAACCTTCTTCCAGTCACTGCCTTTTTGCGTCTTTAGCCTTGGTGTGCCCAGCCTGAACCCTGCAATGCCGTGCATGGTGCCAATGCTCCTGCGTTTATCAAACAGTGTTTCCTTATTATCCAGGCAATAAGATTGTACGATTTCGAAAGCTGTAGTTTTGGCCTGTGCGAGGCAGTTGAGCTCATCGCTGTATTTTTCGAGCAGTTCGTTCACTTCCTGTTCTATGCTTTTGTTGATCTCGGCTTCGCGGTTTTCGGCGGCGGCATAGCGTGCCATTGCTTCCTCAAAACGCGCTGCGGTGGTACCGGTTTTTATTCGTCTTGCATTCCTCGTTATCATGATGTTGGTTTTTTCATCCGCCGGCATAAATTATACTCTTTCAATAGCTTAGGTCCAGATAGAATATTGGCTTTGTTTCTGTTGATAGCTTTTGGTATAATTTCATGCCATTAGGGTTTTTAATAAATTTTTTCGTTCGTCTCCCGTTTTATTCCGCGGCTACTCCCCGGGCTAACAGATTTCGCCTCTTCAGTTTCCCGGGGCTATACCCTGGGCTGATAGATTGCGCCCCTTCAGGGCTTGGGGGTGCGACCTCTCATTTTGTTTCCCGGGGATACACCCCGGGCTGATAGATCGCGCCCCTTCAGGGCTTTGTGGTGCGATCTCCCGTTTTGTTCCCTCGGGGCTACACATTCAACCCCTCTCGGGGTTGGCAGATCAGATTTTTCTTTCCGCCGGTTCTACCGGCGGCTATTCATACTTAAGCCCTCCGGGCTTGCCCCGACTTGCGACTGCTTTTCGGAGCCCGTTGTTTTATGCTGCGAGGCTGCTCATTTTTTCGAGCAGGTTGTCTACGATCAGCAGCGCATATTTGTCGCGGCTGATGTCCAGCATTTTCCACAACTGGTAGAAAGCCGTAGCCTCGGGGCCAACAAGCGTGAGGGTATACATTTCCTGGCTGCGCTTCAGCATCTCTTTCAGCTTCACATGCAGCTCGTGCATGTATTCCTTCAGCAGTTGCTGATGCTCATTGCCGGGGTTGAAGTCCTCCAGCATTTCTTCGCAGATCTCCTGCAGGGCGGCCACACGCTGGTGGCTGATACGTATTCTTATGCCGCGTTTTTTAGCCATAGGTTTACAGATTGTAAGGCGGTGTTGTATTTCTTTACGAAACGCGGATCGCCGATGTAAATAAGCTCTTGTGCGCGTGCTACGGCACTGATAATAGAGGTATGGTCCTGCCCGCCAAAGAGGGTGCCTATCTGGTGGAGGGTCATCTTGGGAAAGTTGCGGCGCAGCAGGACTGCGGCAATAAACCGTAGCTCTACGATATACCGCTCGCGCGATTTGTTGGTGTAGGAATCGGTGCTCATGCCGAGTGCCACCGCTATGACGCGAAGCATCTCTTCGGGTGTCTGGCCATCGGCATCGGGCGAGTAAAGCACCATGTTCACCCGCATGCCGGTCTTCATTTTTATTTGCTGCTGCGCTGATTTGGCAATGTGGCGCGCTGTGCTGATCTGTTGTGCTGCTGCGTAATACATATATCTATATTTTAGCCCCCCGGCTCCCAAAGGGGGAGATAATAACCGAGGCGTTGTTAATTATTTTTTGTTTTTATGCGGCCATCTTTATTTGTGACTGGTGTATGAGCTGCACGGCGGTGTGCAGGTTATTGTCGCAGGCATCGGTGATGTGGCTGATAAGGTCGTCGTCGTACACTCCGTTTGCGCGGCAAACGAGTTCTACATCCTTGGGGCCGAGGCTGCCGAGGGTGATGAAGCGGCGGCCAATGCTTTTGTAGATCTCATCATAACCTATCTTTTTGAGCCGCACACCTTCTACGATGCGCATGCGGAGTTCGTTGCCGCCCATTACTATGATACCCACTTTGCCAGCCATAGCATTAGCCAGCAATACCACCAGGTGCAGCACGCGGTCTTTCAGTTTGTTCGCATCATCAAGTATCAGCAGCGGCTCGTCGAGGGTAGTTATGTGGCTGGTGAATTGTTCCATCAATTGAGGTACGGTTCCGGTGGCTTCGAGACCGGCGCTTTTTATGAGGTTGTGCATAAATGCCTTGCGGTTGTATTGTTCGTTGCAGGCGATATAAAAAGTGTTGTCGTTCTCCCGGGTGTAGTGGGTGGCAGTGAATGTTTTGCCGAGGCCCTTGCTGATGGCGATACCGTATGCCATAGCGTAGTGCTGCGCATCGCTGAAAAGAATGCGGAGCAGCAGGTATGCGCCTGTATCGGCCGGCGCCCATTCACCACAATAAAAACCTACCTGGCGGGCAATGGTATGCCATAGGCGATCGCTGAGCAGCTCCCAGTTATTGTTCTTTACCTGCGCGATGGTGGATGCGCTGATTCCCTGCAGGCTTTCTGCGGCGAGGGTCTGGCTGCTGAAGTTGCCCACGTAGCGCAGCAGGGCGTCTCTTACTTGTACTTTCTGTTCGTTTGTCATAGACTCTTATTTTAAGGTTAAGTGATAGGTTGTGGTTAAGAGGTTAATTAGTTATAGGGTAATTTGTTAAAAGGTTAAATGGTCAATTGGTAATAGGGTTTGTGAGTTAAAGGGTAAATCGATCCGGTAAAAAGTGCACCAGGTTACCATCTTGACTTTTTAACCCTTTAACTCCCACAGGGGCTGTACTACAATTTTTTTGGCATAGATGGTATTTGTTTGTATTTTTAGTGTCCTAAAGCATTAATTCCGACACAAAGATATTCCAAATTATTTGACAAATCCAAATTTTGTGGAAAAATAATCTTACCTTTGCGTTATGTACTTAGCAGCCAATCTTAAATTTCTTCGGAAAAAATCGGGCAAAACGCAGGATGCGCTTAGCTCTGAGGTGAATATAGGCCGGACCACCATAGCCAATTACGAGGCTGGAATTAGTGAACCAAATGTGGATACGCTACTCACATTTTCCAAGTATTTTGGAATACCCCTTGACGATCTGCTGTCAAAAAACATGGAGGACGTGATAAAGTCGGGTGAAAAAGATATTATGCTCCGGGGTGCATTTGAGCAGAAGCCGCTGCTGGGGTATAACAGTATTCCTAAGATCATAACCGTAGATAACAGCGGCAACGATAATATAGTCTATGTGCCGGTGAAGGCACGGGCGGGTTACCTATCTGGTTATGGAGATGTGGAGTTTATGGAGTCACTGCCTACGTTCCGGTTGCCGGGGCTGAACAATGCCACTTACAGAATGTTTGAGGTAGATGGCCCATCTATGGCGCCCAATGTGCTGCATGGCGACCGTATAATAGGCGAATGGATAGACGAGCTGGATAAGATACGCGATAACCGCGTCTATGTAGTTGTGCACACAGGCGGCGTAGCGGTGAAGCGCGTGGTGAACCGGCTGAAGGAGCGCGGCAAGCTTTATCTGAAATCTGATACCATAGCACACAGGCATGAATTCCCGACACTGGAGATAGACCCCGAGGACATAAAAGAAGTATGGTACGGCCGCATGAAAATAAGCAGCGACTTCAGTGAGCCTGCAGAAGTGTACCACCGCCTGGCCGACCTGGAAATGGATGTGCTGGAGATGAAGCGG
>CAINOM010000620.1 GCA_903851455.1 uncultured Bacteroidota bacterium
CAGCATAGACCGCAGCCACTCCTCCCTTTCTATCCCAGCCGATAGCGAAGTATCGAATGGGAAAAGTGCGTCAGGGTCAAAAACAGTATCTTGTATTTCTGTTTCAGCAGATGCCGGGGGCAATAATTTTTCATGTCCGCACAGCTTCATGCACGCCATAACCTGCGCTGCAAAAATGTCATCCTGGGCGAAACCATTAGCCCCAATTCCCAATTCCAAACTCCTGATTCCTTTACGGCACCGGTACCAGCTATAGGCCATGGCAGAGAGCGTTTTACGGTCGCGGCTGCCAAGAATAGGGTATTGTTTAAAATAGCCTTTCAGGAAGTGCGCCAGGGGCAGGCTGCCATCATACTTTTCAATAATGGCCTTTATATGTTGCCAGAGGTAGCGCATGGGCTAAAATTAATGGATTGGCCGCAAATCATGCTTTTGTATTTTTCGTGTGTATTCCACCTGAATCACACATTTATGGCAAAATAGCCTGCCAGGTAAATATAGAATGTGCCACTGCCCCCGGGGTCTTGAATTCGTAAAGGTTTGTTAACTTCATGAATAATTGTGTGGGTAAAATAATCCCACGCGTCCTTTTTGCGTCTAATACACAAATTGATCTTGTTTATGAAAAGGAAATCCTTTGCTTCAATAGCCGCTATACTGGTAGCTGGAAGTGTAATGTTCACATCCTGCGTGCAGAAAAATTATTATTCCGTTCAGCCCGATCCCAACAACAACAATAATACCGGCGGGCAGTATTTTTTTGATGAAGAATTCAATGGCTCCGATAACTACGGCTGGTCATTTACTGATCCTGCGGATTCGGCTTATGCGAGCATCTCCGGTGGCAGCTACCAATATGTGGACTATAGCGCGGTGAAGTCAAACATGTCGTTTGTCACTACCGGTGCTAATGTCCAGAATAACTTTACGGTTATCACCAGGGTGAAGTCAAATAAACTGATCGGGCTCATCTTTGGTGCATCGGCTACCAGCAATGGCTATGCGTTCTACATAGATACGGCAGGAAGCTATTCCCTGTACCAGGAAGGCAATAGTGTGAATGCGTCTATACCCATCATACCATCTACGCAGGATACGCTTTACGCGCACAGGAACGACTGGAACACCGTGGAACTGGACCAGTCGAATGGTGTGTGGACCGCTTACATCAATGGTACGCAGGTATTCACTATGGCTGCGAGAGCTCTTGCCGGGCCGGGCTTTGGATATAAGATACTGCCGGGTACAACCGGTTATGCGGACTATCTGACTGTGCGGAATAACTAGCATGTCGGCTTCTGCCGGGGTGAAGTGTAACAATACGGAATACCAACAGCAATAAAAAAAATGATCAGCGCATACAATATCGCATAGACAGCGAATATTGTTGTACGCAAAGATTTCGTACTCCTCTTGAAGAATTGCGCAGACGGCCCGGATATATACAGGTGCGTCCGCTGCTATAAGCGCTTCCCGCAGGTTAACGAGCTCTAAATAATTTGTTCATATCTGCACCTTGATTTCGCGGTTGACGGTAACGATTGTTATCTCCGGCCTTGTTCCGTTAGCGACGAAGTGAAATCGGCTAATTTCGGGTATGCCGATGAAAAAGGTTTTTAAAAAGGGTTTAGTGATCTAACAGATAGTGTATTGTCGGCCAATTTCATTGTATGGTAATAGTGCATGAACCGGTAGATAAAATTGTGGGGGACTGCAACAGCCACAAAAAAGCACAACGTAGACAAAAAAGTTAATGCTGTGAACACTGTGCGGATACTTAGTGTCGTGATCGTATAAGCGGTAGGTCAGGACAGAAAATGCAATGAATACAGATACATAAAGGGTAGTGAGGGCAATAAATACATTTGTTACTTATTACTTTTTCACGATCAGGCAACGTAGTACATTTTCAGCATTCCCTTGCCCTTTGCATAGATCTCGCCGCGATATTCAAAATTGAATTTATCTTTCACCAGCTCGTGTGTGGTCTCTGATATGTTTATTTTTCCTGCATCGCTGTTTTGCTCCATACGCGCAGCGGTGTTAACAGTATCACCCCAGATATCGTAAGCGAATTTTTTGACGCCAACAATACCAGCTACGACGCTGCCACTGTTTATTCCTATGCGAATATCGAAGGTAGTGTCGCCGAGGTGCGCCTTACGGTCTTTAATAAAATCACGTATTTCCAGCGCGGCATTCACAATATTCTCCGCATGCCTGGGATCTTCGGCAGGCAACCCGCAAACAGCAAGATAAGCATCGCCTACCGTCTTGATCTTTTCAATGGAATATTTTCCCATGATGTCGTCAAAAGCCTTGAAACAGGCGTGCAGCTCATTAACAAGTTCCTTTGGTGTAAGTCTGTCGGCAGTTGTAGTAAAGTCAATGAAGTCTGTAAATAGCACCGTCACGTTGCTGAAATAGCGTGCCTCTGCTGAGTCGTGATTTTTCAGTTCCTCGGCTACTTCTGCCGGCAGGATGTTCAGCAGCAGGGCATCGCTCCTTTTCTTTTCTCTTTCAATCTCTTCTTTCTGCGCCTTTATGATCTCATTTTGTTTTACGGCCTGCTCCGCTTCCACGAAAAGTTTTATGTTCCGGATCTTTTGTTCATGAAGCTCGTTATTCTGTTCCTCAAGCAGCGCATTGTATTGCTTGTAATAGGCGAGGCTATTTACAAGATCATTTTGTTGTTCGTAGAGACCGGAGAGTTTTTTCAGTATCTGCAGCATTTTTGCCTTCACCTTTAGCTCATCGGCGATCGCGTAGCCGGTAAGTAAAGTCCGGATGGCTTCGTCGGTTTTATTTTGGGTCGCTTGTATATTGGCTATGTTGATGATATTCGTGATCGCCGGGTTTCGCAGATTCAGTTTTTCTCTGATTGCGAGCGCCCGTTGGTTGTGATCTATCGCAAGTGTGTATTCCTTGTTAGCGAGGTAATAGCCGCCCATATCTGTCAGCACCCTGGCTGTGACGGGTAACTGGTGCAGCTCTTCGCTTTGCCGGAGCGCATTATCCAGGTATTCTATTGCCAGGTTGTTGTCGCCTAGCTTTGCGTATACATTGCCCATGGTATTCAACAGGCGGGCATCAAACATTTTTTTCTTATTGGCAGGGTAATGCGTTAGGGGCAGGACCTCATGGCATAAGGCCATAGCATCTTCGTAATTCCCTTTTTCAGCATATAGATCCGCAAGCTGGTGGCCGCTGGCGATCGTGAAATGCAGGATGTTGTCCGTTTTGTGTAATTGGGTGTACGCATCGGTCATGTATTGTATGGCCAGCTCCAGGTTGCCAAGGCCCCTGTAATTTGTACCTGTCACCACAGAACACATCGCGACGCCATCCGGGTAATTTATTTCTTCAAATATTTTAGTCGCTTCACTGCAGAGATCGATCGACGTTCCATATCGTGAGTAGAATGAATCTGCAAAGCCCGGAATAAGCATGGAATAGCCAAGACCCTTTCTGCTTACCTGCGGATTATCCCTGAACCATGCAGCCTTATCGATCAGGGGGGTAACATCAACGGCCTGCGCGAGAGAGATCAGTTCCAGTACTTCATAAAAGAAGTCATCGACGGCGCATTCACTGCCCGTCTTCGCCTTGTCATACAGCAACTCTAAAGTATCAGGGATACTCATAAAACATCAATGAAAATAAATACGCGTATATAAGATTGGGTCCCCGAATACGTTTCATGGCAATTCGTGGAGGAATTGCGGTAAATATACGAAAAAATAAAAGGTTTCAAACTTTCGGGTAAAGGCTCTCTTGATATCCCGATTTCCACAAAATTGACAGTGTTATTGTATGACAATGAGAGACGGAGCTTTATGTAACTTGCAATACAAACAATGCAGTTTATGAACTGGTCAAATGAACTGACAAAACGATTCAAAATAGACTATCCGATCATTCAGGCGCCTATGCTGGGGCTTACCACACCCGAGATGGTAGCGGCGGTTTCAAACCAGGGTGGGCTAGGGTCGCTTCCGGTTGGCGGGCTCTCGCCTATGGATACCCTGGCTTTAATTCAGAAGACAAAATCCTTAACCACGAGACCATTCGCCGTGAATTTGTTTGTGAACGATGTTCCTGCTCAGAGCGGCAGGGAGATCGCATCGATGCGGCGGTTTCTAAATGAGCTCGCAGCTGCAAATGGCCTGGCGATCGAACTGCAAGATCAGCAGTTTCAATTCTATTCCTATAAGGAGCAGGTGCCGTTGCTTTTGCAAGAGGATGTTGGTATCATCAGTTTCACATTTGGTATGCCTGACGATGCAAGTATCCGGACATTCAAAAATAATGGTAGTGTACTTATTGGCACAGCTACTTGTCTTAGAGAAGCACGATTGCTGCAGGAACAGCAAGTGGATTATATTGTTGCGCAAGGAATAGAAGCCGGAGGTCACCGAGGCACCTTTGTTGTTGATGAGCCATTGCCGCAGATCGGTATGACATCGCTGGTGTCACAAATTGCGAGGTATGTTCCCGTCCCGGTGATTGCCGCGGGCGGCATACACGATGGCCATACCATCAAGGCCGTTTTTTCGCTGGGTGCTGCGGCTGCGCAGATAGGCAGCGCATTTATAGCGAGTAACGAAAGCAAGGCAATAGATGCCTACAAAGATGCAGTGCAGAAAATGACCGATACTGATGCAGTGCTCACACGTGCTTTCTCAGGAAGATGGGCAAGGGGGATCAGGAATAAGTTCATGAATGCCGTTGACCAGGCAAATATCTCTATACCACCATATCCTTATCAAAACAGCCTCACGACGCCCGTACGGGCGTTAGCTCAGAAGCACAATAATAAGGACTTTACAAACCTCTGGGCGGGACAATCTGCGGGCACATGTGAAAGATTACCGGCTGGCGAAATCTTCATGAAACTGGTCAGAGAAGCGGAGGGCATTGGTTGATCCAAGAGTCCTCTTTTGCATAGCCCGCCGACTGGCCTCATCCATGTCCCTGGGATCAAGAGAATGGGTCAGTGTTTCGTCTTCGTTCGAAACACTGACCCATTGTAAAATGACCGTATGCTACCAGAATAATCGCTAGAATTTTTGAATCTTGTAAGATGCACTTTCGGCTGCGGTGCCGGTTTTATTAACGATTACCTCGAGCAAATAGGTGGCGCTCGGCAGTGCCGATACGCTGATCTGCTCTGTCGTGGTCCCCTGCTTCACGTCTGTTATCCCGGTTGCTATCACTTTTCCCGAGAGATCCATTAGCTGATAGGAAAGTTTTCCTTGTGCAGCAGATGCGTATTGTACATTAACTACTGAAGTGGCAGGGTTTGGAAAAACCTGTAAATGCTCTGCCAGGGAGTTATTTATTACGCTACTTGGGCTGGCGTCATGAGGCTGCAGCACGCCCTGGGTAACTACGATGCCAGTGCCGGTAAATGTGCTTACCATGGTCATTTCTCCTACCGACCATTCAAATTCATTTGCGCCTATGATTGTTGTGCCCCCTGTTGCATTCAACGTACTTGGGCCAATGCTCTGAGCATTTGTTTGCACAGTGGCGCCCAGTAAAAGCAGGATCAATAAAACTGAGTATTTCATGTTTGCGATTTTAAAGATGAACCTATTTTTTTGAAACGCTGATGTTTTATTTAGCCTTATTGTTATTTACTTCTGATGGCGTGGTAAGCGCATCTATGCTTTTTGTTGCAGGAACGCCCCATTCTGCAGCGTGCAGGTAATATCCTTTGAACTGAGGCTCTTTTTCTACCTCTGTAATCACGCGATGTGCATTGGCATATTTATCGTGGCGCACGCCGGTCACCTGCCAGCTTACCTCTACGTTCGGTTTGTCGGTCTTTATCTTGAACTGGTTGTTGTTTACTTTTTCCAGGATAATGGCCTGGGCGAAAGTGCCGAGCACAGTGAGCTGGTACCTGAAATCCATATTCAATGCCTCAAAATAATCAGGCAGGGTAACAGTTGCATCTCCGCTGGCATCAGTGGTGATGTTGCCGTTGTATATGTTCATCATGTCCGGGCTTTCTACAAATGAGTGGTAGAGGTATTTGTTTTCAGGGTCCAGTGGGTGATCTATTTTGAAAGTTCCGCTGCCTTTTGATATGGAGCCCGTGATGGTAACATTGCCTGCAAAGTAGCCTGCATAATTTGCAGTCGTTCCGCCGGATGCAGTGCCGTATACGCCGTAATTGGTTGGCCCCACAGCTGTGGCGCTACCGTAAACACCATAACCGGAGGTATATGACGAGCCGGTAGCTACCGTGCCCTGGACACCGATTGCCTGTACACCACCTGTGCCGCCTGTATTATAACCAAAAACACCTCTCCATCCTGCCTGGCCGAAAACGCCTGTTGCGCTCGCAGTCGTAGCTCCGTCAGCAACGATGCCTGCCTGGTAATAGGGCAGGACGCTATAGGTGCCGACGCCCGACACTTCGAGTTTGGCCATGTTAGTAGGTGTTACAGTTCCAACGGCACAAGCGCCATTTGGCACTACGATACCGAGGCCGGTCGTTCCACCATCAAAGTAACCTGCTGCTCCCGTCCCCGTTGCGAAGCCGCCCACACCCCGGCCAGCGCCCGATGCTGTTCCGTAAACGCCATAGTTAGCCGAGCCGCCTGTGCCAGCATTTTCACCCTTTACACCATATCCGGTAGCCACATAGGAGCTTCCTTCGCATCTTCCTAACACGCCGATCGCTTCCGACCCCGTTGCCGTACCTGGGTTGCGGCCATAAACGCCCCTCCAGCCACCTTCACCGTAAATGCCGCTGCCGCTTGCCAAAGAGCCGCCGCCATCGGCAACAATACCTGCCTGGTAATATGGTGCCACACTGTATGTTCCCATTCCGGAAACGTGGAGTTTGGCCATATTAGTTGGCGTTGCGGTATTAACACCCACGGTAGCTCCGTTATCAACGATCATTGAATTTCCCAATGCTGAAGCGCCGGTGAATTTTGGCACATAATCCGTGGTGCCGGATCCTGTAATGCCATTGGCGACCGACCCTGCATTGTTAGAATAGATGGAATAAGGGACGCTCAATAACTGTGATGTGCCCGCGCTGGTATAAGATGAACCACCGGCCGGGTCAATTTCTACCTGCAGGTACTTAGCGCCTGAGCCCCAGGTAATGCTGCTGAAAGTACCTGATACCACGGTACCATTGCCTATGGCGACATTGTACAATCCGAAGGCATTAGTTGTAGGTGTCTGTGTTTCCTGGTACACGGTAGTGCCAGATGCCGATCCGTCGTGTACGGTGAGGCGTAGCCCAATGGGCTGGCTTACAAGAGGTGCGCCGGCTGTTGACCTTGCAACCCCCTGGTAATTAAATTCTTGTGGTGCCTGCGCAACTGCTGATAATGCGATAAATACAAACAGGACGACATGAAGTAATGTTTTTTTCATAAAATATAGTTTAAATTTTACGTGATGATCAATCCGCCAAAACTATATTCTTTACTATAATATTAATATCACCAGAATTCGGTAGGCTGTTTCCGAATATTCGGTAGAAAAAAGATAGAAAAAATGTCGTATTTAAGGGGTTGCGGATGCTCCCGAGGATGCTTTAGCTAAAGCAGTCTGATTGGGATCTATAAATGCCACTCTTCCTGCCATCTCATTAAGATATAATCTTCCAGCCGCGCGATGGGGTTTTGAGGGTTCTCGCTATTGTAGGCCTCATGCTGGTAAAGAGAATGGCCAGAAGGAGGCAACAGCTTTCTTTCGCGGATATTGTTCAGGCTGCAGTATTGCATTACCGGGTTCCACAGGTGCCGCCAGAATACTTCTGTTATCCCACGGGTAAGGTAAACGTTCGTGATCGTTGGGTGGGTGCGGAGCAGCCGGGGGATATTGACAAAAACGAAGTCGTCAAAGTGCCAGGCTATTGCCTTATCGTCAGCTC
>CAINOM010000621.1 GCA_903851455.1 uncultured Bacteroidota bacterium
GTAACGCCCCTTTAGGGGTTTGGGGTGGTTTAATACTTTCTGTCTATCACATAATTCACCAATTCTTCCATGGCCCGGCGGGCGGCGGTATCTGGGTAGGAATGCAGGAGTTGCAGCGCGTCTTCTTTGTATTGTTTCATTTTCTGCTGTGCATAAGCGATGCCGCCGGACTGCTGCACATAGCTGATCACTTCGTTTACCTTCTTTTTATCGGTACTGTTGTTTTTGACCGTATAAATGAGGCGGCGTTTGGTGGCGCTGTCGGCCTGCTGCAATGCATAGATGAGCGGGAGGGTCATCTTCTTTTCCTTTATGTCTATGCCGGTTGGCTTGCCGATGTTATCCTGCCCGTAGTCGAACAGGTCATCTTTTATCTGGAATGCAATGCCCACTTTTTCGCCAAAGAGACGGAAATTCTCAGACACTGCTTCATCGCTGGTAGCGGAAAAAGAGCCTGCAGCACAGGCGGAGGCCAGCAACGACGCAGTTTTGGCACGAATGATGTCGAAATAAACGCTTTCGTCGATATCCAGCTTCCGGGCTTTCTCCATCTGGAGGAGTTCTCCTTCGCTCATCTCTTTTACCGCGCGGGAGGTGATCTGGAGTATCTTGAAATCCCCGTTGTCAACAGAAAGCAGCAACCCTTTTGACAAAAGATAGTCACCCACAAGGACAGCGATCTTGTTCTTCCAAAGTGCATTTATCGAGAAAAAACCCCTGCGTTTCATGGAGTCATCCACCACATCGTCATGCACCAATGTGGCGGTATGCAGCAGCTCTATAAGTGCGGCAGCCCTGTAAGTAGTATCATTGATGCCGCCTGCTATAGCGGCTGAAAGGAATACGAACATCGGGCGCATCTGCTTACCTTTGCGCCTGATAATGAACCGCATAATGCGGTCCAGTAATGGATTGCTGCTTTTGACACTTTCTGTGAACTTTTTTTCGAACAGAGATAGTTCAGTGCCTATTACTTTATTTACGAGCTCCATTTTTAGTTGAGAGTCAAAACAAAAAAGGTTGCGACCCGATCAAGGGGCGTTGGCCTAATTTTTTGTAAAAGTCGAAATAAGAATCTTATTCACCGCATTTTTTTATCGGTAAAATGGCAGGGCACAATAAAATGGCAAAATAGCTGTTTATTTCATATTACGGTTTGTTTTTTGTCCATCACCGTTATACCTTTGCTCGTGTATTTTATAGTTAGAAAAATACAATATTAACATACCGGTTATGCTCGATAAGAAGTGTTTATTACTTACCTGTTTTTTTGCGATAGCGGCTTTTACAGTTTTTGCCCAGGAAAGCCAGCAAACGGCACCGGGGGCGGCAGGCACAAACACCGCCACTGCGACCTCTGCAAATCCGCAATGGTCTAACCGTGATATGACCTACAGGGGAAAGAATTATGACGTTTTAGACTCTGCCTATTATCCAAAATTCCGGGCCAAGCAATTCAAGAAGTATGTTGACCACCAGGAGATATTTCCACCTAAACCCCGCAATAAATGGGAAATAGGCGCCGGTCTGGGCTTGTACAATGTTATCGGCAATGTGCCTACCCTGATGCTCTGGCAGAAAGGCGGTGGCGGACTGAATGTGAACGTCCGTAAGTCGCTGGGATATATTTTCTCACTGCGTGCACAGTACATCTACGGCGTGGCTAAGAACCTGGACCGCCAGCCTACTACAAGCTATGATGCACCGTATACCGAGTTTGGTTACGTGCCACGCAACAATACTAACTCCGCACAACCAATACCGAATGACGTCTTCCGGGCATCCCGTATGGAGTCTTCGCAGCTGTCGCTGGACCTGATGTTCAACGCCTACAACATCAACTTCCACCATGCACGTAACTCAATTGCGTTCTTTGGTTATGCCGGCATCGGTGCACTTGGGTATAAAACAAGGATGAATGCACTTGACGGCAATTATGCCGCTTACAATTTTGATACGCTTGTGGGCAAGGGCTCAACCAATAAAGCGATACGCAAGGCGCTGCAAAAGAAAATGGACAAGACCTATGAAACTGCAGCTGACAACGGCGGTGGCGGGAAAATACTGGACCATAAGACACTGGATTTCGCACCCAGCTTAGGCGCGGGCGTGCAATACAAGATCAATAAGAAATTCAACATTCAACTGGAAGAGCGTTATACCTTCCCCTCAGATGCCTACCTGGACGGATCGAGGTATGGTAAGCCACTTGGCAATACGGTATCAACGGGCAGGTCATCGGATGCGATCAGCTACTTATCGTTCGGTGTCAATTACAACCTGAACACGAAGAAGAAATCAGTGGAACCGCTTTACTGGATCAACCCGCTTGACCACTCCTATAGCGAGCTGTCTTACCCACGCCACATGATACTGCCAAACCCGGTATTGCCAGACGAAGACGGAGACGGCATCACCGACCAGTTTGACAAATGCCCGCACACTCCAGCAGGCATAGCCGTAGACTCACATGGCTGCCCGATGGATACCGATGGAGACGGTGTACCTGACTACAAAGACAAACAGCTGATAACACCAACTGAGTGCCAGCCTGTGGATGCGGATGGCGTAGGTAAATGTCCCTGCCCTGAAGGGTGTAATAAAGACATTAACAATGATAAAAAGTGCGGCAATATAGGCGCAGGTACTATACTTTTCCCTGAAAAATCTGACCATATCAGCACCCAGATCGAAGTGCAGCTTTCTACCCTCGCTGCGCAAATGCAGGGCAACCCTAATTGCAAAGTAGTGATCATGGGCGGCGGCAGCGGCAGCAAGACCAAGGAGCAGCACTCATGGGAGCATGTAAATGCCGTTATCGAATACATGAGCGAGAAGAGGAACATCAGCCGCGAGCGCTTTATCTTCAAGTATGGCCAGGAAGGCGATGAGAATATCGTCACGTTCCGTGCGGCAAACATCGATGAGTCGGGTAGCTCAAATGTGCCTCCTCCGCATCCGGATATCAAGTAAGCAATCAATCTTTTTAATAGAAAAAGTCCCGCGACCGCGGGACTTTTTTGTGTTCGGATTCTCCGTCCGTACTTTTTAGATACCCGATGAAATGCCCGATTGCCTTTGATGTTGTCTGGACCTGGATCCGCTTATTTTCGCGTTCGGATTAAGCCCTTTGTATGATTTTATTAGATGCTCTCTACTAAGAGAAAGTGCCTTCTACATAAATTGTATGTGCACTGAAAAAATGAATTGAGATGCTACGGCAGCGCCACATTAAAAACCCCGCTGGTAATGGTATCTGTGCCGGCTATAAAGGTGAACCTGCCTTTCAGCGCATAGGCCGTGTCACTGGTGATCACCACGCTGCCGGAAGCACCAAAATTCCTGAAGTTGCCTACGTAGTAAGTTGCGGTATTTACCGGCGGGTCTATCGTGTAGGCTGTAGGACCCGTATAATTGGGGATGTTAAAAGTAATAGTAGTCAGCGTATCATTGATCTTTTGGGTCGCGGTGATCAGCAGGCTCCTAAGGTTACTGTCGTTTCCTGAGTACTGGACATAGTATCCATAGGCAGTATCGGAGTGCCACGCCTGGCCATTTACCGTGGCGGTCATGGATACCATAGAGTCCAGGTTGTTATTGGGCTGTACACTCTTCCCATTCACTGGTCCCGACGCCTTTTTACATGCCGGTATTGCCAGGCAAAGTGATATGGGAATGATGAGAAAAAGCCTTTTCATAAACTGTATCATGCATAACGCTAAATAAAGCGTTTTAGTATAGGCTGCGGAAGATCACTACCCTATTATGGCAGACCCACATTGTACAGGCCGTTTGTAATGGACATACCATCCTGGGTAGTGAAGGAGAAGTAACCCGTGATGTTTGTCGTTGTCACCTTCTGGATAGAAACAATGCCGCCCAATGCGTAGCTAACTGTATTACCATGATAATAAGTAGCAGAAGCCTGGCCCTGAACAATGGAATAAGTACTGGTAGCACCGGTGTAGTTGGTCACCGTGAGCACGATACGGTCGCGCGGTGATACCTGGTCAGATGTATAGCCGGTGATGATCAGTGTAGTGCCGGTATCAAGACTTGAATGCTGGGAATAGATGATAGCGGGGACTGTTTTGTAGGCAATAAAGGTATAAGTGCCCACATTTGCAGACATTGAGGGGTTGATAGTTTGTACCGTAGGCGAGGTTTTGACGCAACCCGGGAAGATGGCGCAGCAACCCAATAGTACAATAATAACAAAAAGGCCTTTTTTCATACAAGGATATTTCCGCTAAGATATACAAAATTCCAAATCAAAGGCCCTAAATACGATCGAAATGCAAAATCGAAATTCTCATCCAGTTCTGCCGGGGGCGAAAATTTATCGCCAAATTATTTTTAATACATTTGAGACTAAAAAATTTCAACATGAACTGGAAACTCATTTTCGGCTTATCATTGTTTGGATTAGCTATGGCGTTCGCGACCATATCGCTGATACCATCGAATACCGAACCCTTCATCTGGTTGCCGATATTCCTGGTATGCTCTTATTTTATTGCAAAGAAGGCGCCCGGCAAGTATTTCCTTCACGGATTTTTGACCAGCCTTGTCAATTGTGTATGGATAACAGGAGCGCATATCTGGCTCTATAAGACCTATATGGCAAGCCACGTGGCTGAGGCGCAGCAATATGCAAAAATGAACGCGGAATTAGGCCTTTCTGTACGCCGGGCCATGTTTCTTATGGGGCCTATCATCGGTATTATTTCAGGCATAGTACTTGGCCTGCTGGCTTTTGCAGCATCAAAAATGTTCGGAAAAAGAACGGAGATAACTTTTGGAAAAAAGCCTTAGGGGATGATCGCTTTTACAGTGCTATACACTTCACCATTACCCATCTTTACCAGGTACATGCCGCTGTTTAATGCCAATCCGGTGATCAGGTGGCGTCCGTCTCCCGCCTGCGCAGTTATTTCTTCAGTGTGCACCCGGCGACCAACCATGTCATATACGGAGATCTGGTACTGACCTTCAGTCGGTGCGCTGAAAGACAGTGTGATCTGTGCCGATGTAGCGTAACCTAACACCGATAAGGGAAGTATTTTATTGTTGGTTTTTGCCACGCCTAAGACAGTCTGCGTGGTGCGCACATTGTCGATCAGCCATTTACCTGAACCGGTTACATCAGATGTGTAGCGGAAAGAAACGTAAAGTGGTGTTGCTGCGTAAGGAGTAAGATCCACCTGGTGTGTCTCCCAATCCGTACTGCCTGTATTGTCAAGAACAGGTGTACATGCTTCTGAGATATCGCTCCAAACCTGCTCGCCGCTGCCACCGCCACCGGGAACATAAGTGCTGGAGATCATAAATGCCAGGCGACCGGCATTGGAGGTGAATTTCGTATCAAAGTTTAGAAAAATATTACCTGTGTAATAGCTGAGATTTAACTGGGGCGTAAATAACCACGCGGTGTCTACATAATAGGTAGTGCCGTCGAAGTTGTTGCACCCGATGCCGGGAGTACCTTCCCTGCCGCCGGTAGGGTCGCAACCCCAAGCCAGGAGCGGATTTGAGTATAGATCGTATTCGCTCCAGTAAGTTGGGTAGTTCTCCCCGGAGATCACGCAGAAAGTATTAAAATGCTCGTCTAATGCAGTAACCTGCGCACCGGCCTGTGATGCCGAAATAACCAGTAAGGCGAAGAGGAAAAAGTTCTTCATAGGGGAATATTTAGGATCAAGTATTTTTATTAATCAGTCAAAAGCATCGCAATTTAATTAAATTATCATACTAAAGAATGCCCTTTTTGATATTTATTTTCGCCGCCGCGAATTGCCGGAAATTCTCCACTTTTGTGCGACATTTTGTCCCATGAAAATGTTTGGCAAAATAATTGCGTAATTTATGAGCAATATGTTTTTCAAAAAAAATAAGGCTATGAGCGATAATACAAAGAATAATAATAAATCTATGAATGAAAATGCCGACAACATGGCACAAAACGAGGAAATGGATGAAGCTTTGTCAAACGTGCTGAATGCAGATGATAGCCGGGTTGGCGAAGCCCTGAGCGAAGGCAACGATGAAGAAATTGAAAAGCTGGAGGCCGCAGTACAGGAGCAGAAAGACAAATACCTGCGCCTGATGGCCGAATTTGACAATTACAAAAGGCGAAACGCTAAGGAAAAAGAAGAACTGAGACTGACAGGTGGTAAGGATATTGTGCAGTCGCTGCTGGTAGTGCTGGATGACATAGACCGTGCAAGTAAGCAACTCGAGAACACTACCGATGTTACGGTGCTGAAGGAAGGTGTTTCGCTGATATTTAATAAATTGCGCGCTGTCATGCAGCAAAAAGGCCTGCGCGCGATGAACGCAGTGAACGAGGAATTTAATCCGGACCTGCATGAAGCGATAACCGAAATACCTGCACCCAATGAAAAAATGGTAGGCAAGGTGATAGACATGGTGGAACCGGGATACTACCTGAATGACAAGCTGATAAGACACGCCAAAGTGGTGGTGGGGAAATAAGGTGATATTGATTGGAATTGGGAATTTGTACTTAGGGATTTGGGGCACTTCCTGAAGGCGGAAAGAATTCAAATAACAAGGTTCCCAATTGTTAAATTTTATAAATGGAATTGAAAATTTGTCGGAACGATCCGAATTACAAATTCCCAATTCCTAATTCCATAAAAGAAAAATGGCAAAAAGAGATTATTACGAAATTCTGGGTGTATCGAAGAGTTCGGCGGCTGACGAGATCAAAAAATCTTATCGCAAGATAGCGCTGCAGTTCCATCCGGATAGAAACCCTGGAAATAAGGAAGCTGAAGAAAAGTTCAAAGAGGCGGCTGAGGCATATGACGTACTCAGCAACCCGGATAAGCGCGCGCAGTACGACCGTTTTGGTCATGCCAGCACCGGCGGTGGCGGTGGTTACGGACAAGGCGGCCCCGGCGGCATGCGCATGGAAGACATTTTCTCCAACTTCGGCGACATATTTGGCAATGATTTTGGCAATATGTTCGGCGGCGGCGGTGGTGGCGGCCGCAGGCAAGGCACCCGTGGCGCCAACCTGCGCATTAAGCTGAAAATGGACTTTAACGAGATCGCCAACGGAGCGACCAAGAAAATAAAAGTAAAGAAACACATCACCTGCCAGCAATGCACGGGCAGCGGGGCAAAGGACAAAGGTTCTATACAGACCTGTGGCACATGCGGCGGATCAGGACAGGTGCGCAGGGTTACCAATACCTTCCTGGGCCAGATGCAGACCGTGACCACCTGCCCCACCTGTAATGGAGAAGGAAGCACCATAACGCAGAAATGCGGCAATTGCAAGGGCGAAGGGCGTGTCTATGGCGAAGAAACACTGAGTCTGGACATACCAGCAGGTGTACAGGACGGCATGCAACTCAGCATGCATGGCCGGGGCAATGCGGGCGAACGCGGCGGTCCTCCTGGCGATCTGCTGCTTTTGGTTGAAGAAGAAAAACATGAATTCCTTAGCCGCCACGATCTTGATGTGGTGTACCAGTTACATATATCCTTCCCGGAGGCCGTACTGGGCATGCAGGCCGAAGTGCCAACTATAGATGGCAAGGCCAAAATAAAGGTACCCCCGGGCACACAGAGTGGAAAGATATTCCGCCTGAAGGGCAAGGGTTTCCCGGCATTCCAGAGTTACGAGAAAGGCGATGAGCTGATAGAAGTAAACGTATGGTCGCCGCAGAACCTGAGCCACGAAGAAAAAGAAATGATGGAAAAACTGAAGAACTCACCCAACTTCAGACCAGGGCCTAATGCCAAGGCGGAAAGGGAAGAACGCGGTTTTTTTGATAAGATAAAGGATGCATTCGGAAGTTAAGCCTCGTTTAACACGAAATCAAATAGATTGGTGCCTGCAGTCAAAATCTTGCGGGAAATAGTCGAAATAATATTTTTTTAGCTCGTCCGAAAGACTGAGTAATGCGGTAGCCTATAGTTTTTGAGAATTCTTGCCGCTAATTATTCAGAATTCGAAAGGGTTCTTTTCTCCGGACGGAATAAGAAAAGACATGGATTGGTTTTCAGGGATCATATTATTTGGACAAAAGAGGGCCATTGGGGATGACAAAAAACAATAATGCGAAATGATCGCCTAACCGAGATGATACATGCTATTGAAGATCTGATTTTGAAGGAAAATAAAATGATCGGCACAGACACTCCGGGCCGGAACTTATTGTACATGAAAATTAAGTGATTTTTTCATCCTTACCCTTCACCGTTTTTTAATAAATTGCAGCATGAAATGCGCATGGATAAAGTATCTCCCGGCACTGCTGGGCTTTATACTTTTTGTTGGCTGTAAAAACGGAACTACTACGGTCGCCAGTAACGACCCTATATTTTCAAGTGACGCACGCCTGAAGAATGTCACTGATCAAATCAATAAGTCTCCGAAAGATGCGGCACTTTATTTTGAGCGTGGCAGTATGCTGCGTAAATTACGCATTGATACCTTAGCACTGAAAGACTTTAAAATGGCGGCAACGCTGGACGCCAACCAGGCCCAGTATTACAGTGCAGTGGGCGACCTCCTGTTTGAGAACAAAGATATTACCGGCTCAATAGACTGGATAAAGAAAGCGATCACTAAAAATCCTGAAGACCCTAAGGCCCATCTAAAGATATCCAAGCTATTCCTGTGCCTGAAGGACTATCCGCATTCCTTCAGCGAAATAAATATTGCGCTGCGCCACAACCCCCACAATGCTGAGGGATACTTCCTGAAAGGCATGGTATATAAGGATATGAAGGACACAGCCCAGGCGCTGTCCAGCTTTGAGACGGCCCGGCAGGAAGACCCGGACTATCGTGATGCTATTATACAAATAGGACTGATATACAGCGCGAAAAATAACCCATTGGCGCTCAAGTATTTTGATGATGCCTTTAATAAGGACAGCGCTGATGTAATGCCGCTATACGCTAAGGGCGAATACTACCAGAAGAACAAGGAAGATGCTAAGGCCAAGGAAGAGTACAAAAAGTGCATTGTACGCAACAACCGTTACGTAGACGCCTACTTCAATATGGGTTATATATTGATGCAGGAAGACTCAGTAGAAAAATCATTCAGGCAGTATGATATTGTCACAAAGATAAGTCCGCTCAATGCGCCGGCCTATTACAACAGGGGCCTGTGCAACGAGCTGCTGAACAAACCAAAGGACGCTATAGCAGACTATCACCAGGCCCGCGGCCTTGATACCGGCTATGCACTGCCGAAGGAAGCGTTGAGAAGACTCAGAGTAAAGTAACTTTCCCGAAATTAGGAATTAGGAGTTTGTAATTGGGATTGTTATTTTGTATTACCCGAAATGCGGATGATTGTCGAATAAATGTCTATCGATGGAACAACAAAACTCTTATCGCGGATTTAAAGAATTAAATTGCTGGAAAGAAGCTCGGGAATTGAGGCGGCAAATTGCTAAGTTGGTAAAGTTATTTCCTGATTCAGAGAAGTATCTCCTAAACTCTCAAACCACGCGTGCTGCGAGGTCTGTAACTAACAATATGGCTGAAGGCTACGGAAGATTCTCTTACACGGACACCAGGCATTTTTTCGTTCAATCGAGAGGTTCGTTGACCGAGATCTTAGACCATCTTTCAATTGCCGCAGATGAAAACTATATTGACGAAGAACAAATTAATAATATCGAACTGCAATGTGAAAAAGTATTTAAGTTAATAAACGGCTATATTGCCTATCTGGATAAAGCGGTAAAAAAATAAATGGGGAGGACGCCAGGTTGGATTAATACGAATGTAACTTTGCCCTGCGTATCCATCCAAATTCCCAATTCCTAAA
>CAINOM010000622.1 GCA_903851455.1 uncultured Bacteroidota bacterium
AATGATCTCTCTGATAAGGTATGTGAAATTGTAAGAGATATTACTGCAAATACTGTACTATCAATCACAGGCTGGGAGCTATATAAAAATTGCATCAATTAGATGTCTAAACGGTATTATTCGCTATCTTGTTCTTTTGCTCTGCTATCAGCAGCTCATTCTGGGCTATTTGTTTGTCTTTTTCTGCCGTTTTGAATTTCATTTCCATCTGGTTGATGGCTTTTGCCTTGTCGCTGCTCATCAGCGAGTCCTTTAAATTCGCCAGCGAATCCATACAGTCCATCGCCTTGCCGGTTTGCCCGGACGCCTTGTAAAGCGCTATGAGATTGCCATAGCAGTTAATGTAGTTGTTCCTGTTCTTGTGCGACTTCATTTCATCCAGGGTAGCCACCAGTATGGTTTCTGCTTCCTTATACCTGCCCGCTTTGCGCAGTGCTTCTCCCAATGAGTTGGATGCATCCATTACGATATACGGGAAATAGTCCTTTGCCAGGGATATGGCCAGTTGCAGCTGTGGTATCGCTTTTTGGTATTGATGGGTGGCAATAAAGGTCTTTCCAATGTCGAGGTTGGCCCCTGCCTGCAGGTCCACCCGGTCTATTCGTTTAGCTATCGCCATTACCTTGTCGAAATAGGTGATGGCGCTGTCCGGTTGGTCGTGGTTCTTAAAATATTCGCCTTCATTCAGGAATACTATTGCGGCTTGATAGTCAAATTTTCCCTTAAGCGCGACGTCTTCTGCCTGTTTATAATAAGACAGCGCCTTGTCGTCCTGGTTTAGCCGCAGGTTGATCAGTCCCAGGTTGTTATAGATATTCACCGCCATGCGGCTGGGGGAGCCGGTCGCTTTTTTAGATTCTGCAGGGCCGTAAAATACAATTCAGTCAGCCCCTGAACACTATCCAGACAAATGTGCCCGTACGCACATTGCCTGCTCGCCTGTACTATATTATTTTCCGCGGAGACGCCGGAACAGAAGTCGGAAAGTTTGTGAAAATGTAGGGACCTGAACCACCTCTGCATGGACATAACCTCAGCCCCAGTACCGGGCTGAGGTTTTTCTGACATTAGCTGAAAACCACTATATTTGCGCCCGTAAACATTTTTTAACTTAAAAAACGTAAATAAATGAAAGTAACCGTTGTAGGTGCAGGAGCTGTGGGCGCAACATGCGCTGATAATATCGCCCGCAAAGAATTGGCAGAAGAACTGGTATTGGTCGACATCAAGGAAGGTTTCGCTGAAGGCAAAGCCCTTGATATCACCCAGACGGCATCATTGCTTGGCTTTGATACAAATGTTATTGGTGTTACAAATGATTACAGCAAAACGGCTAACTCTGATGTATGTGTAATTACTTCGGGTATTCCCCGCAAACCCGGTATGACCCGTGAAGAGCTGATAGGCACTAACGCCCGTATAGTTGAGGAAGTTTGCCAGAGCCTGCTGAAACATTCTCCGAATGCAATTATCGTGGTTATCTCTAATCCTATGGATACCATGACCTACCTCGCACTTAAGTCTACCGGCCTTCCAAAAAATCGTGTAATAGGCATGGGTGGTATATTGGACAGCGCCCGCTTCAAATGCTATATCCAGAAAGAACTGGGCTGCTCTCAGAACGATCTGCATGCAACAGTAATAGGTGGTCACGGTGATACAACCATGATCCCGCTTACCCGCCTTGCTACAGTAAATGGTACCCCGGTATCTAATATGCTGAGTGCTGAAAAGCTGAAGCAGATCGCTGCCGACACAATGGTGGGCGGTGCTACGCTTACCAAGTACCTCGGCACATCGGCATGGTATGCACCAGGAGCTGCCGGAGCTGCATTGGTTGAGTCTATCATCCGCAACGAGCGCAAAGTATTCCCTTGCTGTGTAGCCCTTGATGGTGAATATGGCCAGAGCGACATCTGCCTCGGTGTACCTGTGGTAATCGGCAAGAACGGTTGGGAAAAGATCATCGACTACAAGCTGAATGCAGAAGAGCAGGAAGCATTCAATAAGTCAGCTGATGCCGTTCGCAGCATGAACAAAGTGCTCGAAACGATCGCATTCAGCAGCTAATAACGAAAAAATTATAAAATTGGAAAGGCTCCTTCATCTGAGGGAGCCTTTCTGCTTTTGTCTTTGAGAAATTCATAGTTTGCTCTTATACCGATCGAATGAGCATCAACGTCACATTCCCTAAAATGGTCACATTGAAAAGCAGCACATTCCTGACCTGCGCTGACTTACCCTGTTTGTAAATGATCTCTTCCGGAATTCTCTTTTCTCTAAACAGGTAGTTGACCAGCCACAACCCAAAACCCGAAGCCGTATCATACTCACCGCAGAACTGCTTAAAAGTGGTAATACTCGTATTTTCATGGCAGGCTGCAAGTACGGGGTCTACTAAAAACTGGCTCCGGCTGTCGCCATTCATGCCACACATCAAAACATCAATGTCCTCATTCTTCAACCCATGCTGCACCAGCAGTTCGGCTATTGCAGACTGAACGTCCTCACTAGTGGGCTTCAACAGCATTCTTACCTCGTAAATGGCACATGTGGCATTCGCCGGATCATTGCTTAGCGTAAAGAAATGCGCGCCTTCGCCTGCCAGAGATCCTGGCGTATCGCTATGAGATAACAGCGAAAGGCTGTTTGGACTATCGTCTTTATAATATCCTATCCGGTTTCGGATGGTCACATATTCATCCGTCAGTTCGTCAAAACCACCGGCAAGTATATATTTCTTGTCGCTCGTCTCGGCCAGCATTAATTGCGCGTCAAACAGGCACAACTCCAGCGAAAAGCCGCGGTGCACATAGGTCTGGTTGTAGCAGGTGCTCTTTGTCATCATCGCCAGCCAGCCGTTTACCGAGTTGTACGTGGACTGTATGAAGCCGGTCGGTGTAAGCGCCTCTTCCTTCATATTTATCATGTCCTTCAGAAAGAGCTCCATATCGGTCACGCTTCCCCGGGCGGTACCTATTATTATTGCATCCGGTGTTTTGACGCCCGCAGTTTCCAGGCTCTTCATGCCCGCGGTAATGCCTATTTTCAGCATACGGCTCATGCGCCTTATAGCCACCGGCGATATGTACTTTGAATAGTCGGCATCGGTCACCCGCAGCTTGCCATCGTCGCTTGTAACAATGGGATCAAGAAAACGCTCAGCATCATAACTGTGCTGTGGTGATATGGAACAGGCAGACAATATGTAAAGCGGTTGCGTCATGCCTTGCTGAATATGAGTGAAACATTACTGCCGCCAAAACCGAAAGAATTACTCAGCACATGATCTAAAGCTGCATTTTCTATCAGCGTGCCGGTCGGTTTTATACTCAGCTCTTCCATCCGGGTCTTGAAATTAAGGTTAGGTATGATCATCTGCTGTTCCATGGCCCACATACTGAAGATGGCTTCTATCACACCAGCTGCGGCCAGCGTATGTCCTGTATACGGCTTGGTAGAGCTGAAATGTGGCGCATCGGTTCCGAACAAAGTTTGTATCGCCAGCCCCTCAGACAGATCATTGTTCTGAGTTGCCGTGCCGTGGGCGTTAATATATCCTATATCCGCTGGTTTCAGATTGGCCATGTCCAGCGCCTGTTGCATCGTGCGGACAGCGCCCTCACCCGTAGGCGAGGGTGCGGTAGGGTGGTAGGCGTCGTTTGTGTTTGCATAGCCGCTCAGTACGGCAATAATGGTAGCGCCCCTCGCTTTCGCCGATGACTCGGATTCC
>CAINOM010000623.1 GCA_903851455.1 uncultured Bacteroidota bacterium
AAAAACATGCAAATTCGATTATATATTTTTGTCAAACTTTTGGACTAAATTATATTAGGTGTTGGTATTAGTAAGCATTCACTGCTTTGCAAATGGCAATGGGAGGCACTCAAGATTGATGGCGGATATAATCATCGAGCGGTTATTTGGTGGAGATGTTTTTAGCTGGGGCGCTAATGATCTATCGAAGAAAAGCGATTCACGAGCAAACTACCTCGCTGCTTTGAGGGCTGCTGATAGAGGTGAGATCAGGTTTTTGGTGGCTTTTGCGAGATCATAGATTTATCGGGTCAAATAAATCTATGAATATAGTGCGTTTAACGGCGTTTTTTAAAATAACATCTTATACACATCCTCCACCTTATTCACCGTCTTTATTTTTATTTTGTAGTTTTTCTCCTGCAGGCCTTTGGCGTTTGCCTTGGGGATGAAGATCACATCCATGCCCAGTTTGTCGGCTTCGGCTATGCGCTGGTCTATGCGGTTCACGGCGCGTATCTCTCCGCTTAGGCCAATCTCACCTACCAGGCAGATGTTGGAGGGAAGGGCTTTGTCCTCATAGGAAGATAGCAATGAGCATACGAGTGCCAGTTCTATGGAAGGGTCTTCGATCTTTAATCCACCGGCAATATTTACAAACACATCTTTGGCGCCAAAGTGAAAACCGCCGCGTTTTTCCAGGACGGCAAGCAGCAGTTGCAGCCTGCGCAGATCCAACCCGCTCACTGTGCGCTGGGGTGTACCATATACTGCGGTAGTTACCAGTGCCTGCACTTCTATCATCAGCGGGCGGGATGCTTCCATGGTTGCAGCAATGGCTATGCCGCTTAGCGGCTCGTCGTGCTGCGACAGTAAAATCTCAGATGGATTACTTACTGGGCGCATGCCCTGGGTCACCATCTCGTAGATGCCCAGCTCTGAGGTAGAGCCAAAACGATTTTTTAGGGTACGCAAAATGCGGTAGGCATAGTGACGGTCGCCTTCAAACTGGAGTACGGTATCTACCATGTGCTCCAGCACCTTTGGTCCGGCTATGGCACCGTCCTTGGTGATGTGGCCTATGATGCATACGGGTATATTGCTGGCCTTGGCAAACCGTTGCAATTCGGCAGCGCACTCGCGCACCTGGGATACACTACCCGCTGCGGATTCTACATAAGGGGATTCCAGTGTTTGTATGGAATCAATGATCAGCAACTGAGGCTTTACTTTCTTCACTTCCTGGAAGAGGGTATTTGTGTCTGTTGCCGTGAGCAGGTAAAGGTTCGGATTTTTTACGCCTATGCGATCGGCACGGAGCTTTATCTGTTGTGCGCTTTCCTCACCAGATACATAAAGGGTTGTGATGCTCCTCCAGTGAAGTGCAAGCTGCAGGAACAAAGTACTCTTACCTATGCCTGGGTCGCCGGCTATCAATATCACAGAGCCGGGTACCATGCCGCCGCCAAGTACGCGGTTCAGTTCGCCGTCCGGTGCCTGCATGCGGGCCTGATGCGTTTGTATCACTTCTTCCAGCTTGTGTGCCTTTCGCTGCTCCTTGCTATCATCGTCCCAGTTCATCACTTCCGGTTTCGACTTGTCTTCCCGCTGCACTACTTCTTCCACAAAAGAATTCCACGCTCCGCAAGACGGACACTTGCCGGTCCACTTCGGAGTTTCGTATCCGCATTGCTGGCAGAAGAAAGCTGATTTTATTTTTGCCATAGGTATCGGGTAAAGGTACGAGGGTTTGTAAAATTTACTTTGGAGTTCATGGTGTTTTCATCCTGTGCACC
>CAINOM010000624.1 GCA_903851455.1 uncultured Bacteroidota bacterium
AAGCAAATAACAGGTCCTTACCTACAGGTAAAAACTGCTCTTCTTTTTGCGGAAAACATAATGAATGGCAAGATAGAAACCGGGGCTGATTACGTTGCCGGAGAGATTTGACTGGTATTTGTAATAATTGTTGCCCGGCGCAGCAACGCTTACATAGTAGGTATTGCGATCTGCCAGCAGTAATATGTACTGGAAGTTGATGCCCATGGTGATATACAGATCCTTGCCCGCTGACTCCCCGTAATTGTATTCAAACCCAATGTTCATGGCCGGGAATACATTGTTGACGTTTTTGGTAGAATCTATTGATGCATGCATTGTTTCCCCATAACGCCCGGCTACCTGTATGCCCTGGTTCATGAGGTAAGAAAAGCCCACGCCTCCGTAGATGTAGACCTCGCTGCGGGGCATAGTGATCACGTAATTTTCATTGAGCATTACGTTCAAGTAATTGAAATTGAGCACGGCTACATTTTCACCAAACTGTTTTATGGGCAGGCGCGTGCGGCCAAACGAGACATTGAGAATAGGAAAGAACTGCGTGTCGTGAGGCTTGTAGGCGACGCCGGCACGAACGCCAAACGTTATCTGGCCATAGTTCAGCTTTGTATTATTGCTGTTGACCAGTTCAGGGTAACTAACCTCCAAACCAGACGACACTTCGAGCTGAGCACTGCAATTTGCCGTAAGAAACAGCGCGCAGATGACAGCTGTTATTGGAAGTAAATACTTTCTCATTTTGCCTTTGCTAACGCAAATATCCTGATTTTGTTGCCTATTCTTTATACATGAACCATTTAGCCAGCTCTTTGTAGCTCGCCTTTTTGCCATACATAAGTATACCTACCCTGTAGATGCGCGCCGCGACCCATGTGGTAAACAAAAAACCGAGTACCATAAACAGCATAGACAGTGCCAGCTGCCAGCCCGGTACTCCAAACGGGATACGGATCATCATGGCGATCGGCGATGTGAACGGTATCATGGACAGCCATATGGAAAGCGAGCTATCAGGATTATTGATAATGAAACTTTGCGCAAGGGCAAATGTAAAGATCAATGGCAGCGTGATGGGCAGCATAAATTGCTGCGTTTCTGTCTCATTATCCACCGCCGAGCCTACTGCCGCAAAAATAGCGCTATAGAGTAAATAGCCAAAGAGGAAGTAGAAGAGAAAGCAGCCGAGGGTATAAGCAACCGGGATACCCTCAATAGCCTGCATCACACCGGTCGTATCATTCGCCGACACCTGTTGCGCTGCCGCAGACATATTTCCGCCCACATGCTGCATCTGTGCCATTTGCTCCTGCTTGTTATGCATACTTGTTTTCATCAGGGCGGTTCCTCCGGCCATCGAGAGGCCTATAGAAATGACGATCCATAATATGAACTGGGTGAGCCCTACCATGCCCACGCCTATTATCTTGCCCAGCATCAGCTGGAATGGCTTCACAGAAGAAATGATCACTTCTACTATGCGGCTCACCTTCTCCTCTATCACACCGCGCATTACCTGTGTGCCATAGATGAATAATGACAAATAAATAAGGAAAGCGCACAAAATTCCAAGCCCCATAGCCACCCCGGCATGAGCGTCTTTTACCGAACCATTTTCAGTCACCTGCATGGAAGCGACACTCACAGATTTTTGCGCCTTCGCCAGCACCGTACTGTCTATACCTGCCGCTGCAAGACGCTGCGCACGGATAATATTGGTCAATTCGTCCTCTATCTTTCCGCTCGTCATTGGGCCCGCCTTCTTCTCACCAAGCAACTGCACTCCTCCCATTGATGCTGGTATATATAGGAGGTAGTCGTAACCATCTTTTATAAAGCTGCTCTTTGCGGTAGCAATATCTTTTGCTGCAGTATAAGTAACAGTATTATCGTTCTTCAGCTTACTGAAAAAACGCCCGCTTTCGTCGGCCACCTCTATCTTTTTCTTATCTCCAAAGTCACCCTGTTTTACCGCTATAAAGGCGATCAGCGCGATCATGCCAATGAACAGCACCGGCACAAGAATAGTCATTAAGATAAACGACTTTTTCTTCACCCGCGACAGGTATTCTCTTTGTATGATCAGTAGTATCTTGTTCATGGCTCTTACTATTTTGAATTACCTACTGTTTGAATAAATATTTCGTTCATGCTGGGCACGATCTCTTCCAGTTTATTGATGCCTGCGAGCGGCAGCATGTAGTGCAGCACATCGTTCACTTTGCAGCCGGCATTCAACTTCAGCATTATTTGATGGTAGCCATCGAGGCTGGTTTCCAGCAGCCCAGAAAAAGGAGCGGTGCTGCTCAGCTGCACTTTATCTCCTTCATCCTCC
>CAINOM010000625.1 GCA_903851455.1 uncultured Bacteroidota bacterium
AATTGCGCTGAAACCTGATGGCCTTTATAGCGGGATGCTTTGCTGAAAGCTGCTTTACCACATTCCAGCTGTCATCGGTACTGCCATCATCTATCATGATGACCTCGTGCGAATATTTGTGCTCCGCGCACACACGCTCTATCCACGCTACCAATTCGGGCAGCGATTCTTCTTCGTTGTAAAGAGGTATTACGATAGAGATGTCCAATTGCATTCGGGTGCTAAAATAAGTGTTTTAGTTGTATTAAATAATCAAGGTTCGGTTTCCAGATCCGGATAATTGCGAATAAACATTTTAAGCGCATTATCGGTAAAAGTATCAATATTTGCGTGGCAGCGATTGACAAGCAGATAAGCGCTATTCTCTTCACTCAATATGTGAGCGAATATATCACTTGAAAAGTAGTCCTACATATTCTTCGACCAATGCAATATAACGACGTTTACCTTTGAAGTTATAGTAATAAGTAGTAATCAAGTCATCATTTACAACTGATTTCTTGTCTACCAAATTAAACTTATAGCCCTTATCGAACATTATTTTACAAGATAGTCATATCTGGCACGGCGAATCCCTTTCAATTCGGTAGGAGAGACATACCGGAAGGAAACCTTTTTACTGCCTACCATGCTGGTAATAAAACCACGTTTAGTAAGCATCGTACGTTTAGGCTTGCTATCAATAGTATCTAATTCACCCTTCTTCAAGGCGCAAAGTTACAACATTATTATATTTCATTAACATCGGTATGTTTTGCTGCATCAGGGGTTTAGCATTGGGACGCTTTACTCAAAAACCGGCCTTTCCTTCTTGATTATCGCACAAACGATGAGACCAAAGAGGCAGTCGAAAATGACCAGCTCAAAGTATGCAAGGACGTTCTTTCCAAGGTTAAACGTTTTAGAAGCGGCCATCTGCTCATCGAATTTGCGCGCCGACTCATCGATCTTGGCTTCGTCTATTCCCTTAGCTTTCTCCATGTACTGGATAGTGGTGTTCTTCATTTTATCCATGAATGCCGGATCGATGTACCTGACGTACAGAAACGTATACAGGTAATTCATAAGCGCGGCAATAAAGATCATAATGATGACCGCCCCGAAGATCTCTTTGAAGGTGATAAAGCCTCCATTTGAGGCACGGATGCGGGCCGCAAAAACGCCCATCACTACAAAATAGAGCACGAACACTACGAACTTGAGACCGTAAAAACCGATAAGATTGCCTACCATCATGTTTACCCCGGTGGAGAGAATGATGTAGATGAGCCCAAGCAGCAGGCCATAGATGGCGGCCATTTTATTTCTTTCAGCAGTGGTAATACTTTCCATGGTCAATTATTTAAATTATTGTGATCAAAGACGAGATAAGATTTTTTTTCATGGCAAATCTATTTGTTCAGGTGAACCTGGCCATTATTAACGATACCCAGAACCTTACCGCCTAATTTCTTTCCTTCGAAAGGATTGTTCTTGGCCGTTGATTTTGTATGACCGGGTGCGAGCGTGTGGCCACCCGAAGTAGTGAAAATTGTGAGACATGCTTTGCTGCCTTTTTCGATCTGCTGTGTTTGCAGGCCAAAGATGGCGCGTGGCATTATGGTCATCGTTTCCACAAGGCGCTCTATGGTCACATATTCGTTGAGGGTATCCCAGAGTATATTAAATGCACATTCCTGCACGGCCATGCCATCTGATGCATATTCAAATTCCTTCGCTTTGGCGTCCCATTCATGCGGGCGGTGGTGTGTAGCAATACAGTCTATCGTACCGTCCTTAAGCCCTGCAATAAGCGTCATGCGGTCGGTCTCACTGCGCAGTGGCGGCGATACCTTAAATGCACTGTCGTAGCCTGTGAGGGCATCTTCAGTGAGCGCCAGGTGGTAGGGTGTTACTGAGCAGGTAACTTCAAGTCCTTCTGTTTTTGCCTTGCGGATGAGCTCTATTGATTCTGAGGTAGAAACCCCGGTAATGTGCAGTTTAGAGCCGGTATAGCGTAGCAACTCTATGTCTCGATGCACCATGATCGCCTCAGCCAGTGCAGGTATACCAGCCATTCCGAGGCTGGTGGATACTATGCCTTCATTCATAAGGCCACCGGCGGCAAGTGATGCATCTACCGGCAACTGAATTACAGTACCATGAAAAGCTTTCACATATTCCAGTGCTTTCAGCATCAGGCTGGCCTGCTGCACGGGTTTCCATCCATCTGAGAATGCCACAGCACCATTAGCGCGCATGTCCAGCATTTCCGCGAGGTCTTTACCATCCGTGTTTTGTGTAGCTGCCCCTATCGGGTGCAGGCTCACCACATTACCATTGGCTTTTTGTGAAACGAACTGAATTATTGATTTGGAGCTTAAAGCCGGCTGTGTGTTAGGCGCGAGTAAAACATCTGTAAATCCTCCGTCAGCGGCTGCAGCAAGGCCGCTGGCAATCGTTTCTTTGTGCTCAAAGCCCGGCTCACGATAGTCAGCAAATACATCTACCCAGCCAGGACTCACACATAATCCCTTCGCTTCAATAACCGTTTTTGTGTCTGAATTAATTGTTGCGGCAATGTTTTTTATTACTCCGTTTTCTATCAACAGGTCTACCACCTTATCATGAAAACCCGATTGCGGGTCGATTACTCTTGCTTTTTTAATGAGGATGTGCATTATACCGCTGATTACAAATTAAGTCAAAAGTAAAAAGTTAAAGCCAAACAGCACAGGAAATCTGCCTTTTACATATCGGGCCACTCTTCCTTTTTTTGTTAAATATACAAATAAACAGTAAGCCTTTTTTTGAAAAATCATTAACTTGGTAGCTATGGCATTACAATATATTTCTGATAATTCCGGCCATACAACGGCTGTAATCATTCCCATTGAGGAATGGAACGGAATACGCAATAAATATCCGGGAGTTGGCCTTGGAAGGAGAGTTGCCACAATGGCAAAAGGATATGATAGATGCCCGTCTTAAAGAAATTGCCGATCACCCAGAACGTATGCGTCCGATAGAAGAGT
>CAINOM010000626.1 GCA_903851455.1 uncultured Bacteroidota bacterium
ATATTGCGAAACTATTTCCTTTTCATCTTATTCGCTCTATGCAGCTTATGGATAGCATGTACGCAGGAGCGCTCACCCTGCCTTACGCCAAAGATAGCAAGTCTCATTATTGAGACCATGCATCTTCCCACCGACACCTCTACTGTGTTCGTTGACTCTGCTCTACCCGCAGCGATATTTATTCCTCTGGCAAAAGTAGACAGCAACGTCGGTGTTATTTATCCGCTACAGTCCAGCTTCACGATTTCCCTCTCCCCGGATTCTTCGGTTTGCAGATGGATTGTAACAACGGATACCCCGGGTTTCGCGTTTGACACGCTCACGTTTTATTACCAGCGGAATCGACAGTTTCTGTCGAACGCCTGTGGCTTCACTTATTTTTACACTTTAGATTCTGTATTTACAACACATAATAATATAGACTCGCTCCATATCACAAACACCAGTGTCACGAATAATGTCAATACAAAGCATCTCCAGATATTTATTCATACCCGCTTTTAGCCTTTGGCTGCTGGCCGGTTCGCTCAGCGTATTTGCCCAGGCGGCAGATACTGTTGCGGTGGATACGCTTGCAGTGCAAAAGACGAAGAAAAAGGACCTTGCCGGTCACCAGTTGTGCTTTGGTGCAGACATTGTTCATCCCATTAATAATGCCTTTGTGAGTGATCGTTTCGGATATGAGTTCGAAATGGATTACTACACGCATAACGAATTGTATCTTGCCGCTGAAGGCGGTTGGGGAGGTTCTACTGTTGCCTATACCGATCTCAAATATAACACCACCAATAACTTCTTTCGTTTTGGTTTCAATAAGAGTATCCTCACCCGCGACCGGCCTACGGATTGGGACATGATGTTCATTGGCTTCAGGGCAGGTATAGCAGATGTGAACAGAACTCCTGCAACATTTACTGTGTTGGATAGCGTTTGGGGAAACACCACAGGCACCGCCCCGGGCAAGAGCTTTCTTGCATACTGGGCAGAGATAACAGGCGGCATGCGCGTAGAATTCGTGCGGGGGCTTTTCGGCGGTTGGAATATCCGTGGCAAGTTCCTGATGAACGGCCGCTCATTCAACGATCTTGCTCCGCTTTACATTGCTGGCTATGGTAAAGGAGATAAGAATGTTAACTTCGATTTTAATGTGTACATAAGCTACGGCATACGATGGAAACGTCGCAACAGTGCGCCTTCAGACATTATTGAAAAACAAGGTAATGTGACTGACAAGTAAAATTCGTGCATTCTTCACCGTTCAGATCACAGTTCACCTTAAGAGTATCTTTTGACAAACCCTTCCATTAAAGGCGATTTTTTAGCTATTAAAACTAATTTAGCAGAAACGATACGCATGTCTGATAATACGCAACAACTATACTCAGCCTACAAAGAACTAATGCAGAAGGCAGCCGATATCAACTATGCGTCTGCTGTGCTCGGATGGGACCAGGAAACCTACATGCCGCCAAAAGGCGCTGATGCGCGTGGGAGACAGCTGTCTACACTTGCCGGCCAGGCACACGAGATACTCACAAGTGATAAACTTGGCCAACTCCTGGGTGAGTTATCATCCAAAGATGATCTGTCCGAAGTAGAGAAAAACAATGTGCGTCTCAGTCTTGAAGACTTTGAAAGAAACAAAAAGCTGACACCGGCATTTGTTGAGGAATTGTCGAAGCAAACCAGCGAATGTTTCAATGCCTGGATCGAAGCCCGGAAGAAAAAGGACTTCCTGGTTTTTGCGCCGTCTCTTGCAAAAATGGTAACGCTGAAAAGAAAGCAAGCGGAGCTGTATGGCTACAAAGCGCATCCATACGATGCTTTGCTGGATGAGTATGAAAAAGATGCTTCTGTGTCAATGCTTGATCCAATATTTGCCGGTATAAGGCAACAGTTACCGCCGATACTCGCAAAGATCAAAGCTGCTCCGCAGGTAGACGATCGTTTCTTCTGCAGACACTTTCCAAAACAGCCACAATTTGATTTCTCGCTTGATGTTTTGAAACGCATGGGGTTCGATTTCTCTGCCGGTCGCCAGGACTATTCCGAACATCCGTTCACGACATCTTTTGCCGCGACCGATGTGCGGCTGACAACCCGCGTTGACGAAAATAA
>CAINOM010000627.1 GCA_903851455.1 uncultured Bacteroidota bacterium
ATTATCCGATACGTTGGGCCGCAGTATCGTTGTCAACGGATACTTTCTTGCTGCATCAATATCTTCCTCAACTTCTTTCTTTGCTTTATGTTTCAGGTATTTCCCTAAACTTGCAGTGTCTCCCTTGCCGGTTTCTTCCGCGTCTTCTGTCTTTGTGTCCTTTTTTTCAGTCCCGGTATTTTCGTCAAGTTCGGCAGCCAACGCATCATTGGCAGCCGAGATCATCGGAAAAAAATCGGGATTGGAGTAGGTTTCAAAAAACTGCAGGTCGCCCGTGGATAATAGAAATGAGCGCAACCGCACAAACGATAAACCTGTTTTCAATTCAGCCTTTACAAAGCCTGTTTTAGCTTCCAAAGTCACTTTGTTGTCTTCTCCTCCGGGAGCTGTAATGCGCCGCTGAAGTGCCCTGTAGGTGCGCTTCACCGCATCTTCGGCCTGGGCTGTTATTACGGCTATTACCTCTTCATCTGAGCTGCCCGGGGAAATTGAATGCTGTGATGACTTTACAAATAATTTCGCAAGGGCCATACCGGGATTCTGCTGCTTGTAGATACTGGCAAAAACCGGGATAAATGGAGTATCCTTGGTACTTATGACACTGTCTGCATCAAGGATAGCTCTGTTAAGACCCAGGTCGGTAGTGTCATTTGCCATTTTCCGGATGAGATCATCGACTTCTATCTTCAAAGTGAGCTTTACCTCTTTGCCGCCCTCTGGAAATTTACACCCGGTAACAAACACAGACAATAGTAACGCTGCCAGATACACAAACGACATAGAGACGCAAAATCGTGCGTCTCTACATTTCAGTTCTATCATTTTCCAGCCATTTAGCATATCATACGGATGCTTCACCAGCGACCAGGTTTTTCGCCAGCGCCTTATCTATTTTTTTAGACATCTTGTTCAGTTCCTCCTGCAGCAGCGGATTATTGAACGATTCTATGGCACTGTCTGATGCATAAGAAAGCAACGTCATAGCCATAAAATCCTGGTCATCCTTGCCTGCATAGTGCGTCCGCATCTCATTCACCTTCTGATCGGCAAGTTTTACTGCTTTGCGAACGGCTGACTCCTCCTCAGGTTTTATGCGCAGGCGGTAACTACGCCCCGCAAGCCAAACGGTTATTGATAAAAGATCCTCTTCCATGAATACTATTTTCCGCTAAGGTTGCATTTACCTTAGTACTCACAATATACAATTTTTTGTTTTGAAAAGAATTATTGCTCCGCCACTTCGGGGCCAGTTGCTACAGGCTTGTCAATGGTGGCGGTCGCAGCCATAGGCTTGTGAATAAGCCGCTTCTGAAAAAACACAAGCGTTAGCACACCTACAGAAATTGCGGCATCGGCTATATTGAATACCGGCTCGAAAAACACGAAATTCTTCCCACCCATGAACGGTATCCAGCCCGGCAGTCTCGTCTCCAGCAGGGGAAAATAAAGCATATCTACCACCTTGCCCTGCAGGAACTTCCCATAGCCCTGCCCGAATTTGGTGAGGTGTGCCACACCCATCTGGTTGTGGTTTTGCAGCATGTTGTGCATGCTCTCATAATTGCCGGAGAAACAGGAATAAGGACTGTCTGTAAATATCAACCCGTAGAAAATACTATCGAGCAGATTGCCCAGCGCACCCGCAAGAATAAGAGAACCGCAAATGATAACACCCTTGCCATATCCCCTCTTTACCAGCCTCTGCAGCAAATAAAAGCCAAATACTACGGCTATAAGACGGAAAGAGGAAAGTAATATTTTACCTGCCACCGATTCGCTCAGTTTCATGCCGTAAGCCATCCCCTCGTTTTCAATAAAATGCAGGCGAAACCAGCTACCCGCTATTTTCACATCGTCGCCATTTACGAAATGGGTCTTAATGAAAAATTTAAGGAACTGATCGGCAATGATCACCAGCAAAACAATAAGTATGGCATTCCTGTACTTCAAAATTCCTGCTTGATTTTTAATTGTGGGCAAATATACTAGTTGTTGACCGATTGCTCATAAATAACCTGCAGCAATGTCTGTCCCACAGCCTTCAGCGTGCTTTTGTCTATAATATTCATGACATCGGCATGCGTATGCCAATGTGGTGCAAATGGATGTTCGGCATCGGTAGTCAGGTTAATGATATCTATCGCTTTTATGCCGGCCAGCCTGGTAACCGGAACATGGTCATCTGTAATTTCATCTGCCGGAACAAAAGGGAAATACGATGAATATCCTGCACGACCTGCTGCCTGCCAGACCTTTTGCTGTATGTTGCCCGCATTCTGCATAGAAAAGCCCTCCATGGGAAACTGTGCTCCATGGGCACCGACCATATCCAGCAATATGGCGAACGAAGCTTTATACCCAGCCACATGCGGATGCGTGGCCCAGTACTGGGTGCCCAGGCAGTACGAATTCTCTCCCCATGCGCTTTTGCCATAATCTTCCACGTCTTCAAGCAGAATATCTACGCCCACTGAGGCTGGCAGGCCGTGTGCTTTGATGGTCCTCGCGAGTTCCAGCAACACCCCCACCCCGCTGCCGCCATCATCTGCCGCTAGTATCGGTTTGTCTTTGTCCTTTGTATCTTCATCTGCCCATGGGCGGCTATCCCAGTGGGTGAGCAACAGGATGCGGTTCGTGGCCTTAGGATTTATTACTCCTATAAGGTTGATACATGGCAACGACTTACCATCGCCGCCTGTTACGTGCACATCCTGCTTATAAACGGTGTCACATGCTTTCTTCAGCATACCGCCCATCCATGCAGCGCATTTGGCCTGCGCTGGTGAACCCGGCAGACGCGGCCCCATGGCCACCTGCTTATCCACATACACATAAGCACTGTCAGCATCAAATGCGGGCACACTTACCGGCGCTGGCTTAGTTGTATCGGTTACTACAACAGGATTTTTGTTCTGCCCGTTTTCGTTAGTGCCGCAGGAGGCAATGAAAACAGACGCAGAGAGCGCAAGTGCAACTATTCTTATCTTGTTCATTATGCTGACAAAGGATTGCGGCAACTAAGGCCCCATTAATTTGGTTTGCTGTGACTGTATCACATGAAAATCGGGACTATAACCGGAGGGTGTATGCAGAAATGCAATAACCCGGCAATGAGCCGGATAGACGGAACCTTTCTGAAAGGATGTCGGCACGGTGTAAGAGTATACGCGCTGAACTACCCGCCCGGCTTCTTTTGTAGCCATTGTATCCAGTATCGGGTCGCCAAATGGAACAGGCGTAACCATGCCTACGAATACATCGTTAAAAACATAGGCGGTGTCAACTATACCAAAGGGCTTTTCCTGGAAATCAACAATACTATCCTCTACTACTGCTATAGACAAGTTCTGAAGCGTTGATACAGACTGGGTGTAGGTAATTTTCGCAATTATAGTTGCAACGCCAGCGGTGACTGTGCTGGACACCTCCAGGTTTAATGAGTCAGCAACAGACAAACGGCTC
>CAINOM010000628.1 GCA_903851455.1 uncultured Bacteroidota bacterium
CCCCATGTGCCCTGCGGTAAATTAAACACACATCAAAAAAACAAACGTTACAGGCAGCTCGCCCACTATTTTCTAATCAATCTGATCATCTTTCAATCCGGCAAATTCTAGTCCATTTTCTCAAACTTCACCACCTTCGTACCTGCTGCTCCTTTCACGGTCAGGTAGTAAAGGCCCGCTGGCAGTGTCTTCACATCTACAGTTGTAGTGATTGAGGCCGAACCATCTATCTGCCTTGTAACGATCACCTGGCCTACGGTATTGGTAATGCTCAGCGTAGTATAAGCGCCATTGGTCTTTATGGTCAGCTGGTCACTAACCGGGTTTGGATAGACTTCTACAGCCGCTGTGTTGCTCATCACTGCCACACTTGTTGGTGTGCCTATTTTGTTCTCTACAGTGTTGGTCATTACCACATCATTAATATCGAAGTAGATCCCCGCCCGGTTATCTATGGTAGTGCCATATGCAAGACCGGTCTTGGTTTTGATAGTAAAGGCTACCATGGCGTCGCACTGCCCGTGATGAGAGCTATCCAGCAGGTTGATGTTCGGGAAGTCAAACTTCACAATGTTGTGGCCTAAATAGGTGAATAAGAACATAGTTGGCTGTGCAGAGCTCTGGGCAATGGCAATGGTGCTGATATCCAGGTTGTCAGACAGTGTATCGTTTATATGAATGTTGTGCGCTGTGTCGTTACCCGTATTTTCAAAGCCGATCATGTAGCGTAGCGTTGTGCCTGCGGTAATATTTCCTTCCGGAGAAACCGACTTGTAATTAGGGTCGTAAGAAGAACGGATGGTGTCCACACTTGCGAAGTTATTGTTTGACGGATCACAATCACCAGTGAGCGGCGTAAGCGCAAAGCTGGTGTTAACCGTATCTCCGAGCGTCAACGAACCAACAGGTGTAAACACGGCAACAAGATATACAGGGGTGCTCGCAGAAACCGATGGTATGCTGAACGTCAGCACATTACCCGAAACTGATGCAGTAACACCTGATGGCCCGGTGAATGTGTTGTAAGCATACTTAGGGCTAAAGGTAACTGCCAGCGTCGCGGACACGCCGGTGCACGATGAAGACGTCACCCAAAGATGAGTGCCGGCCCCTGTTACGCCCGCAGAGAAGTAACCTGAAACCGTATTGTCTAAACAGGCCGATGGATCGCACGTAAACGCAATATCGTGAGTTGATGGCGGTGCATAGCTTACCGTATCATACACTATGCCGCTGGAAGGGCAAGAAGGCATGTACCCGTGAGGGCTTGCAATGACTTTAAAGGAATATATGGTTCCGATAGGACCAAAAGCAGTATAGTCTAAGAACCATGTAGCGGTCATCGTATCCACCGGGATACCTGCCGAATCGATCTCTACCGTCGAAGCCAGCGGCAGCAACGCATCAGGGCCGTCAAGTACACAATTCGAGTTCACGTCATCGTACAGCCTCACATACATGCTCTGACACATAACGTAGTCGATCGTAAACGTCACAGAATCTACATCTACCCCACCGGAGATCAATACCTCTTTTACTGTGTAGGTACCAGAAGCACCATAGTAGTGTGCAAACCATACATTGCCAACACCAGTATAGTATAGGGACAAAGCGTTAATATCAGAAGTGCCGTCTCCATAGTATGTTTTTATGGTCTGCCCGGCCACGAATCCGTTCACCTGCACATAAAAACTATCCTGCGGAAGGGAACACTGCGTCATTTCGCTGTGGTCCATAATTGTTTGGGCGCCTGCGCGTTTTGCAACGCCAAGCGATAAAATGAGAAATGCACAAAGGCTTAGGTAAAGTGTCTTTTTCATACAGTTAGATTTTTGGGATGAAGATATCATTCTGGTATACTGACGAGTCAGGGCAAAGAAATGTGAGGAAATAATAAGCGTATTTTTTATTATTAATCGTAAATTAAAGTTGAAAGGCGCAATACGTATATCGTATGCGCCTTTCGATCGAAAATTACCAGATTTCAGAATCCTACATTTTCTCAAACTTCACGACTTTCTTACCCTGTCCCCCCTTCAATGTGATGTAGTAAACTCCCGCCGGGAATGCCTTTACATCTACATGAGTAGGACTGGAACCATCCAATTGCCCGGTCATCATCAGTTGGCCTATGGTATTGACAATAGTGAACGATGTAAAGTTGCCGTTAGCCGTCTTTATTGTTAGCTCATCATTTACAGGGTTTGGATATACTTCCCCTTTTGGTGCATTGGTCATTGTAACAACACCGGTGGTAGAACTGATCTCAGTTTGTGCAGTATCGGTCATCACGACATCATTGTCATCGAAATAGATGCCTGCGCGATTGTAGATCACTGTTCCGGCTGGCAACCCCGATTTTGTATTAATGGTGAAAGCAACCATACCATCGCACTGGCCACGATGAGAGCTGTCTGGTAGCTCAATGCCCGGCAGATCGAATTTTATCACATTGTGCCCTGCTGCGTCCCGGCTCAAAGTTGTAAACACTTGTGACGTAGCTGTTTCAAATTTAAAGCTGTGTATGTCCAGGTCGTCCGAAAGGGTATCCTGTATGTGTATATTGTCTGCAGGTCCGTTGCCGGTATTTTCAAATACTACCTTATAATCTAAATTGGTACCCGCGGCAACCGCACCCTGTGGCATCACAGACTTCTCATTCGGGTCGTACGAAGCTTTTACGGTATCTACTCTTATTACTGTGTTGTTCGTTGGGTCCAGGTCGCCGGTGATGGGCGTAAGCACATAGCTGCTCTGTATGGTATCGCCGGGTGTCAGCCATGCTGTAATGGGCGCATCAAATTGTGCATTAACATAGGTTGAAGCGAAGTACGAAATGTCTGCAATATCCCAGGTAAGCACATTTCCGACAACAGATGTTGGTGCAGGCCATGCGGAAGTAAAATTATATTTTGGGCTAAAGGTCATGGTAAGGGTGCCAGCGTGCCCGGTGCAGAAAGGATTTCCAATCACAACCATGGCATTTGTCGTGTGCCTGCCGGGGCCCATTACATTCACAGTTTCACCGAGGTCGAATGAACTGGAACTGGTACAATTAAAACCCATTACGCATCCGCCACGGGTAATCCCGAGCGTGTCATAGACTACGCCCCCCGTGAGACATGCTACTGCGGTACCAGAGGGTGGAATGAGCAACTTAAATGCATATCTCGTTCCATACGGCGCCGCAGATGATGCCTCATACCGAAAACCAGCGGCAACGATCGTATCTACCGGCACTCCGGCAGAATCAACCTCGAACGTGCCCGGTAAAGGAATTGGAAGATCTCCGAAATCATAAAGACAGTCGGCATTGACATCCAGGTATGGATACATTGTGAAAGTCCTGCAAATATTTATAGTATCAGTGATTGTCAGGGAGTCGATGTGCATGCCTCCCGGGTTCAACAAAACACACTTGATAGAATAAAAACCGGCGCTGGTATAATAGTGAACCATGCCAAACGAACTATCACCTGCATCTATCTCGCTGGTACCATCCCCAAAATAAGTGATCAGCGAATCCCCCGGGCCGGAGCCGGAGATATTCACCCATATCAGGTTGGTATCACATCCCGGATAAGGTGTTATGTTTACTACGGTCTGTGCACCGGATTTTTCAGAGAAAAGAACTGCGATAAATAGAGCGACAAGGTTGAGGTAGAAGATCTTTTTCATAAG
>CAINOM010000629.1 GCA_903851455.1 uncultured Bacteroidota bacterium
CTCTACTGGATAATTACAGGTTTATTTGCCGCATTTATGTTATTGGGCGCGCTTCCAGATGTTATCAGCAGTCCGGATGCAGTGAAGATTGTATCGCACGATCTTGGCTACCCGGCATATCTGGTGCCTTTTTTAGGTGTGGCTAAGGTACTCGGTTGTATTGCTATACTTGTGCCTGGTTTCCCAAGGCTTAAAGAATGGGCTTATGCAGGATTATTCTTTGATCTGACGGGTGCGGCATATTCGGGTTTTAAAGTCAATCCGGATCCTAAAGAGGCGCTCTTTATTATATTTTATGCTTTTCTTTTTGCCAGCTATTTCCTTTATCACAAAAGGATGAAGATGATGGCGCAGCATCAACAATAATGGTAGAAGTATTTAAAACGAATGTTACTGAAGCTGTGCTATCCTATGTCGAGGACAGTTTGTGTTCCAGGTTTCCTTTATGCCGGATAACCTTTGATCTGGAGGACTGCGACAGGATACTTAGGGTGGCGGGCGACAATGTATGTGCAGCTAAGATCGCTGAATGGATGAACCAGTTTGGATATGAATGCAGTGTTTTAGAATAAACATAAAATGATTGCCACAAGCAGGCAAAATCGTCTACAGACCATTAGGTTTATTTTATTGCAAATGATATTTCAGTTGTCGATGCGGCCTGCCTTTGTGCAGGCCGTTTCGTTGAAAAGTGGCAGATAATGCTATTTTTGTAGGGTACAACAGATCACCAGAGCTAATAAGATACCATGAAAGCCAGTGAATTGCAATTGAGAACCGTGAACGTGACACGCTACATAACCCCGCTGCGTGAGGGCGGCTCTATGCCCGCGATCGCAGAGGCGGATGATGGGTTTATGTATGTGATCAAGTTTCGTGGAGCAGGGCAGGGGCCTAAAGCACTTATAGCTGAGCTGATAGGCGGTGAGGTGGCACGCGCGCTGGGCCTCCGGATGCCGGAGCTGGTATTTGCCATGCTGGATGCATCGTTTGGCCGCACAGAGCCTGATGAAGAGATACAAGACCTGCTGAAAGCAAGTGTTGGGCTTAACCTCGCACTGCACTACCTGTCAGGTGCTATTACTTTTGACCCTACTGTTACTGTGATACCGGCAAAGCTGGCCTCACAAATAGTGTGGTTGGATTGTTTTGTTACCAACGTCGATCGTACAGCCCGCAATACCAATATGCTGCTATGGCATAAGGAGCTGTGGCTGATAGACCATGGTGCGTCGCTGTATTTTCATCACTCATGGCATAACTGGGAAGAGAAGGCAAAGCTGCCATTTACCCTGATAAAAGATCACGTGTTGTTGCCCCAGGCGTCAATGCTGGATGAGGTAGATGCAGAGTTTCGCCAATTATTGACCAATGAAAAGATAACAGATATAGTGTCTATTATACCGGCTGAATGGCTGACCATTGATGCGCCGTTTGCTACGGCGGAAGAGCATCGAAAAGCATATGTGCAATTTCTCGAGACTCGTCTCGCCCATTCTGAAATATTTGTAAAAGAAGCGCACCATGCAAGAGCAATACTTATTTGAGTACGCCGTGATACGAGTCATGCCCCGTGTGGAGCGTGAAGAATTCCTCAATGTCGGGGTAGTGCTGTATTGTGCTCAACTGAAATTTCTGAGTGCGGTTATTTCTTTTGATGAAGAGCGCCTGAAGGTGTTCTGTCATGTGATGGACGTGCACGAAGTGAGTAAATACCTGCATGCCTTTGAACGTATATGTAAGGGTGGAGAAAATACAGGACCTATAGGCAAGTTGCCTGTAGCAGAGCGGTTTCGCTGGCTTACAGCTACACGCAGCACTGTTGTGCAGACATCGAAAGTACATCCCGGCCTATGTACTGACCCGCAGCAAATGTTAC
>CAINOM010000630.1 GCA_903851455.1 uncultured Bacteroidota bacterium
ATTGCAGATTGCAATGGGTATGGGGAATATTGCCACAGTTGAGAACATGTATGGCCATGGTCAGCGCACTTCATTAAAGACCGCCTGGGGAGAAGTGAACAGGGGAGGAGAGGAAGTGCTCGCCATTTGTGAAAAGAATAATATCCCGCTGATCCCATACTTTTCTTTGTTTCAATCGATGCCGAAGAAAGATAACCGGGTATCAGTTATAGCCGCGAAATATGGTGCCACGGAGGCTCAGATAAATCTGGCATGGCTGTTGCATCGTTCGCCATGGATATTGCCGATACCGGGCACATCGTCGTTGAAGCATTTTGAAGAGAATGTAAAAGCCGCAGATATTGAATTAAGCGAAGAAGATATGGCTTTCCTGGCGTAACAATAATTACATTTAGATATGCCAAACACACAACTATACCGGATCAAAACGATCAGCGAATACCACCGGGTGATGGGGTTCCCTAAGCCGGCGCATCCATTGATCAGTGTTATTAACATGGAAGACATTGTTCATCCTCCCGGCGATGGCCCGATAAGCCTGGTGTTTGATTTTTATTCCATCTCGCTTAAGAGGATGTCCAATGCCAAAATGAAATATGGCCAGCAGGAATATGATTTTGACGAGGGCGTTATGTTTTTTATGGCGCCCAACCAGGTGTTTGGCATCGAGGTTGAAAGAGGTGCAGATGTAAAACGGTCGGGGTGGCTGTTACTGGTCCATCCCGATTTTTTCTGGAATACACATTTGGCAAAAACAATAAAGAAGTACGAGTACTTCAGTTATTCGGTGCACGAAGCCCTTCATCTTTCGGACAAAGAAGAGACGATGATGATAAACATCATGCATAGCATTCAACACGAGTACAATTCCAACATCGATAAATTCAGCCAGGATGTGATCATTTCTCAGCTGGAGCTCCTGCTCACCTATTCCGAACGATTTTACAACAGGCAGTTCATTACGCGAAAGATATCCAATCATAAAATACTGGATCGCCTGGAGGCATTATTAACCGCTTATTTCAATGATGAAGACCTTGCTGAAAAAGGATTGCCAACGGTTCAATACATCGCCGGCGCATTGAACGTGTCGCCGGGCTATTTAAGCAGCTTGCTGAAAGCATTAACCGGGCAAAGCACCCAGCAGTTCATTCACAACAAAGTATTGGACAAGGCCAAGGAAAAACTATCGACCACCGATCTGTCGGTAAGCGAGATCGCTTATGCACTTGGTTTTGAGCACCCGCAATCCTTCAGCAAGCTTTTTAAGACAAAGACCAATCTTTCGCCACTGGAATTTCGTCAGTCGTTCAATTGATCCTATTGAGGTGCATGCTACCACTCCCACATTACCTGGCCGTGGTGGTAGAAAACGATAGCGCCATCCCCTAACTGAACTTCCAGCGTTCCGTCTGTATGTGTGTTAAGAAGGGTTGCTTCCCATACAGTTCCATTATCGCTGAATTTTTGTTTTTGGTTCCGTTTGTAGAGGAGGTCATTATAATGAGCCATCGTTTTTTCGGCAGGTGGAGGGCAAACGGTGCAGAGCATAATAGCCTCCCGGAGGTCGTCCCGAAGGCGGGTAACGTTAAAATCGGTTCCGGAGGCAAGTTTAAGCGAGGTTGCAAAGGGCAGTGTTTCGGGGAAATGGATCTGTTTGATATTCAAGCCAAGCCCTACGACACTATACGCCCAGCTACTGCCACGAAGCACGTTTTCAATGAGTATGCCCCCTGCCTTTTTGTCATTGATAATCATATCGTTGGGCCATTTAATATGTACATTCCAGTTCGTATATGATCTTTGCAGCACATCTGCGATCGCCGACGCAATAGCGGCATTAAACACGAATTGTTCCTGTATTCGCCGACCGGGAACGACGATAATGCTCATTAAAAGGCTTTGCCCCGGGGCGTCTATCCATGTTTTGCCGCGCTGCCCTTTGCCGGAAAACTGGCTTTGAGCGACAATTGTCATGCCTTGCTGTGCTTTATTGGCATCTATTAACTGCATGGCATAGTTATTGGTGCTATCAATACTATCAAGTTCTATTATAGGTGCATCAGAAAGCATGTTGTCGCAGAATGAGAAAGCATGAGGTTAAGTGAGAAAAGATTTATAATTTTGATAATTACTACGGTATTACCGAACAAAAATAAGATATAAGATTTGGAGAAAATAATCACTGCCCTGCAGGAACGTAAAAAGGCACCTGCTCGTCTTACCAAAAGTAGCAAGCTATTTAAAACAATAATAAGCGCGATCCAGGAGAAAAAAGGCGAGGGGATCGTGGCACTGGACCTGAAAAAGATCGATGAGGCGGTAGCCGATTACTTCATTCTGTGCGAGGCGAGATCTAATATCCAGGTAAAAGCAATAGCGCAAAATATAGAACAAAGGGTGGAAATGGATTGTGACGAACGGCCGTACCATATGGAAAATGGCGACAAATGGACGCTGGTGGACTATGTGAACATAGTGGTGCACGTTTTCCAGCACGAGGATAGAATGTTTTACAACCTGGAGAGCTTGTGGGCCGATGCGCCGAGAACGGAATATTAATCTGGGGATTGGACCTTGGTAATTCGGAATGAGGATTGGAGCTTATTAAAGGATTGGACGAGTTGATAATAGGAAAGAATTAATGGTTGAAGTTGTGAGACCAGGCGTGCATTCGATGATGCGCTTTTGACTTTTGACTTCTGCTTTGGACTTAGAAAATAACGATCAAAAGAGAAAATGGAAGACAATAACCAGAAACCCGGAATGAAACCGGTAAATGATAATCCGAATTCCCCGAGAAAAGGGCCGAAGTTCAATATTTACTGGATCTATGGCCTGATACTGCTGGCAATCGTAGGGTCGCAGGTAATATTCGGCAATAACTTTGGTGCAACTACCGTGGAGCACAGCTTCCAGGAGTTTACAGAATTCCTGAACAAGGGCCAGGTGGCGAAGCTTGTGGTGATCAACAACGAGCATGTGGACGTATACCTGAAACCAGGTGCACTGCCCACGCAGGGAAACAAATCCCCGTCGATCATCAATCCCAACGACAAGGGGCCCGCATTTAATTTTAAAATAGGTACCGTAGACAGGTTTGGTAAAGACCTGGACGAGGCGGAGAAGAACATACCGGTTGACGCCCGTCCGCCAGTAAATTACGACTCACAGGGAGACTATATGCATGTGCTGCAGTCGTTCCTGATACCTGTATTATTGCTGGTGGCCATGTGGTTCCTCATCTTCCGCAAGATAGGTGCCGGTGGTGGTGGCGCCGGTGGTGGTGGTATCTTCAACATTGGCAAATCGAAGGCACAGCTTTTTGAGAAAGGCACGCGCGTAAACATTACGTTCAACGACGTGGCAGGCCTTGACGAAGCGAAAGTGGAAGTAATGGAAATCGTGGACTTCCTTAAAAATCCTAAGAAATATACTTCGCTGGGCGGCAAGATACCGAAGGGTGCACTGCTGGTAGGCCCTCCGGGCACTGGTAAGACCCTGCTTGCAAAAGCAATGGCCGGTGAAGCACAGGTACCATTCTTCTCTATGTCCGGTTCTGACTTTGTGGAGCTGTTCGTAGGTGTGGGTGCGAGCCGTGTAAGAGACGTATTCAAGCAGGCCCGTGAGAAAGCGCCATGTATTGTCTTCATTGATGAGATAGATGCGATAGGCCGTGCACGTGGCAAGAATGTGGTGATGAGCAATGACGAAAGGGAAAATACCCTGAACCAGCTGCTTGTGGAAATGGATGGTTTTAGCGGTGATAGCGGTATTATAGTACTTGCTGCTACCAACAGGCCGGATGTGCTGGATATTGCGCTGCTGCGCCCTGGACGTTTCGACCGCCAGATTTCTATCGACATACCCGATGTAAAGGGCAGGGAGAAGATATTTGATGTGCACCTGAAGCCGATAAAGAAATCTAAGGACCTGAACATTAAGAAGCTTGCTTTGCAGACCCCCGGGTTTGCCGGTGCGGATATTGCGAACATCTGCAACGAGGCTGCGCTTATTGCTGCCCGTAAAGGCAAGAGCGAGGTGGATATGAGCGACTTTAATGACGCCATAGACCGTGTGATAGGCGGCCTTGAAAAGAAGAACAAGATCATACTGCCGGAAGAGAAGCGCATCATCGCTTACCACGAAGCAGGCCATGCGGTATCAGGCTGGTTCCTGGAGCATGCCCATCCGCTGGTGAAGGTGACCATAGTGCCACGTGGTGTTGCAGCACTCGGTTATGCGCAATACCTGCCTAAGGAAGTATATATCCGCACTACTGACCACCTGCTTGA